>JBGSYV010000028.1:0-8221 GCA_041750695.1 Saccharimonadales bacterium (SeqCode)
AAAGTCAAAAGTGGCGACGTCATAGCCATCGTTCGTAAGTTTTTTGGCAAGCAATTCGAACTGAGTACCTTTTCCCGACCCATCGGTGCCTTCAATAACAATAAATACACCTTTGCCTGCGTTATTTTGACCCCCACCCACTGTATTAGTGGAATGAGAATCGTTAATCACCTTTTAACCCCTTGATCTTTGTGGGCATGGTTCGTTTATCTTTATAGGCACGCGGCAACATAAGCTCTGGTTTCCAATTTTTGATTAGTTGCGGAAGGCTTGTACCGGACTGATATTTACCGCTAAATCCGTTATTGCGACCTTTTCCGTAGTTTCCTTCAACTTCGCCTGTTTCATGAAAAACGATTTGTGCAATACGTTCGCCAACGGGCAGGAGCATGATTTCTTTTTCATTTAGGTTGTAGATTTCTAAGGTAAGGCGGTTGATGTATCCGGGGTCAATCCAGCCAGCATCGAAACAAACCGCAAGACCGTTTCTGCCCCAACTTGAACGGGACTTAACCTCACAGGCACCAGGGGGATTGATGCCAAAAAATTCATGCGTATGCGCTAGAATTCTTTCACCAGGCCGAATTGGTATTACAGGGTGCTTTAGGGGGATGCCTGTTAAGGGCTTAACGCCGTTTTCATCACACCACTGCTTGTGCGGTACGGCCTTTTCGGCACCCTCAAAATACCGAGCGACATCTTCCTGCGCGAAAGGATTATATACCGGGTGATCTTTTGAGCGTTCAGTTCGGTAGTAGTAATAACCCAAAGTGACATCTAGGCTAGCGTGGCTAACGTGTTTTGGGCTAAACGGCACGCACACTATATGCTCCGATTTTATAGCTGTTTTAATTTGTGTGTTACTAAATACTCCCAATTGATCCCTCTCTTCGTTTACCTTATTGTACGCAAAAACATACTAGTTAGACAAGTATATTAATGATATTACAACAATGTTGAAAGGTTTTTTATAATTTGGGACTGTACCTCAGAAATTGAACCCCCGGCTTCGATGATATTAATGGAGGTTGGTAGGTCAGATAACGACTTAACAAATCTAATCGAATCATTATACCCAGCTTGGACCCCCGTAAAAAAGTCATCCGTTTGCTTTTCAAAAAAGTCCACCGGCTTATCTGTTCGGAGTTTTCTTCGCTGATCTAGGGTTGATTGATCGGCATTGAATACGAACAATTCATCAATTGCCCAAAGTTTGAGCAACATCTCTGCGGCATTGTAACCTATATTTTTGTCTGCGTCGCGTGCGAATACCTGATAAGCAATAATGGCAAGTGGGGAGCGGTCTACGAGGCAGATCTGACCCCGATTCGCACGCTCTCGTAAGTCACAACCAAGCTCGTAGTGCATGGCCAGAGATATATAGACATCGGTGTTTGGCTGGCGTGGATGCATACAAAGTGATACTTCACGAAGCTTTTCACCGATGGGTGTCCCACCAGATGCTCGTGTTAGGTGGACGTCATAGCCTTTTTTAACCAATAGATCGTGTAGCAGTCTAATTTGCGTGGTCTTACCGCTACCATCCGGACCATCTATGGCAATTATTTTTCCGCGTTTGATGTTTGCCATATTGAAAGAAAGCTTAGACTTCACTCAGCGCTAGTTTGATGCTAGGGCCCATAGTTGTTGTTACAAAAACGGTCTGAAGATAGTTTCCTTTAACTGAGGCTGGTTTTGCGCTTCGGATTTGGGTAAGTACGGCTTGTGCATTTGCAACTAGATCCTCAACCGTAAAGTTGGTTTTGCCAATACCCAAATGTACGATTCCTGTGCTGTCAACACGATACTCAACACGACCAGCCTTAGCTTGCTCCACTGCTTTAACGATTTCCTTTGTAACAGTACCGCTTTTTGGGTTTGGCATTAAGCCTTTAGGGCCGAGTACACGGGCATATTTACCAAGCTTTGCCATCATTAATGGAGTAGAGATCAGAACATCAAAATCAATAACGCCTTTATCAAGCTGTTGCAAGAACTCTTCACCTGCCGCGATATCGGCACCGGCTGCTTTTGCTTTCTTAACATCATCCTCACCGGCAAATACTGCTACTCGCAAAGTATTACCTGTTCCGGCAGGCAAAACAACCATGCCTCGGATATTTTGATCGGCATGCTTAGGATCAACCCCAAGTCGTATATGCAGCTCAACAGTTGCATCAAACTTTGTTGGGTTAGTTTTAATTGCTAGCTCCAACGCCTCTTTGATTAGGTATTCTTTGTTCTTATCAATAAGTGCGGCTGCTGCTTTGAACTTTTTACCGCGTCGTTCAGCAACTGGTTTTGGAGGATTGTGTCGTTGTTTTGGCTTTTCGGCCGATTCATCATCAGCAACTTGTTTTTTACGTTCTTGTTTTGCTTCAAGCTCATCAGCTTCTTTGATAGCTTTCGCGCTTCGCTTACCTGATTTTGCTATGTTTGTTTTAACTTCTGCATCATCGTTTTTTTCTGGTGCCTGTGTAAGCGCAGCTTCAATTTCTGCAATGGTGTTTTTTTCTGAAACACCAAGATTAAGTTCTTTTGCTCGTTCTAGTAGTTCTGCTTTTTTAGCCATTTGTTCTCCTTTTGTGGTGTTAGCGGTTTTCACCTCCCACAGTTTATTTATGTCTTATTTACCATCCCCGACTGTTGAAATGCCGAGAGTTTTAGCAATTAAATTTGCTTCAGGCGAGCCCGGGCTATCGTACAGCGGCTTTACCAACCGATCATAACTTAAAACTAGGCCACTAACTCCTCGGGTAATCTTTGGACTAATTATTGAAGCACCGTCATCATGTGTTGAGCCCGGTATAATGCCCTCTACCCAGGCATGATATTCACCTAAGCCCGCATACGTAACAAGTGGCTGGTCGTTTTCAGTAAATACTTGAGTTTCTCCGTCAATTCTTGCACGCTCCTGGTTGAATCGTTCTGCAGCGAATTCATGATCTTCTTCTTGGATTATTCTGCGGCGGTCATAACAGTGTTCAATTTCGGCTTGAAAATCTGGCATGGTGTTAGCCTTGGACTTCTATTCCTATGCTGCGCGCTGTGCCAGCAACCATTTTTTTAACCGCATCGATATCTTCAGTATTCATATCATTTGCTTTCACCTCAGCGATATCTGTAAGCTGTTGATCGGTCAATTTCTTATCGAGTTTTTCAGTATTCGGGCGACCAGAACCTTTTTTAACACCGAGCTTAGCTAAAATTAGATCGTCTGTTGGCTGGCCAACAACTCTAAAAGCCATGCTGCGGTCATCAAAAATGGTGATATGTGCGGTAACGGTAACATTACCCATGTCACGAGTCTGTTCGTTAAAAGGATTAACAAAATCCATCATGTTAACACCATATTGGCCGAGTGTGCTACCAACCGGTGGACCTGCGCTGGCCTTGCCAGCAGGTATTTTCATTTTTAAGTTTGCTTTTACTTTTTTTCCTTCTGCCATTATTTTCTCCGTAATTTTAGTAGTTTGTAATAAGTAAAAAGCATTTAGGCTAGTTACTTTTTGCATTTTGCCATTTTCCGGCGACTGTGTCGCCTCCGTGCGTAACTCATAGATTGTACTATAGATTACCTCTGTTGTCTAGAATAAGAATACAGAAGTTTGATTATAGAATATAGATTACTAGGTTTTCTAGTAATTAGTTAAAACCGCGTATGGTTTCTTAGACGCGTTTTACTTGTAGGCTGTCGAGCTCGACTGGGGTTTCACGGCCGAACATATTTACAAGTACTTTCAGCTTGCCTTTTTGCTCGTCAATATCGTTAATACTGCCGTCAAAGCCCTTGAATGGTCCATCGATGATATTAACGACTTCACCGATTTTGAAGTCAATCTTGTGTTTTGGCTCTTCTCGGCCCATGCGTTTGAGAATCTTCTCAATTTCGCCATCACTCACAGGTGTGGGGTCGGTACCGGTACCAACAAAGCCTGTAACGTTTGGTGTGTTGCGAACAATGTACCAGGCGTCTTCTGTAAGCTTCATTTCCACCAATACGTAGCCCTGGAATATTCTTTTTTCTACTACTTTACGTTTGCCGTTTTTAACCTCGATCATCTTTTCCTTTGGCACAAGTACCTGAAAGATTTTGTCCTTCATGTCTAAGCTATCTGCACGCTGAGAAATGCTCTCTTTTACTTTTTCTTCGTAGCCGCTATAGGTATGGATTGCATACCAATGTTTAGTTGTATCGTATCGTTTTGTCATCTTATCCTAATAACACCTCTCTAAATATTTTAGTAAACACCCAGTCAACTGCTGCAACAAACACAGCAATAACAATGGCAAATATAAACACCGCTATTGTTAGCTTAATTGTTTCACGCCTGTCGGGCCAGGTAACAAGCTTGAGCTGTTCCCAGCTTTCACGGAAATACTTTGGAATAATACGCCGTTTTTTGTGCAAGAATCCAGATTTATTATTGGAGATTGGCAAATGAACTTCTTTGCGAGCAAATGAAGCGCCTTTTTTGATGGGGTTTAGGACGCGGACTGAACTGGTTTTCAGGCGTCTTTTAGGTTTAGCGGCACTGACCTGGGCTTTTTTAGCCTTGTCCCGAACTGTTTCGGATGCTGCTTTTGATTTGTTTGTGCTTTTCTTTGCGGGCATTTAATGTCTCCAATTAAAAAACCTACCATCTTCTGGTAGGAGTCAAGTGTTTTAATATTACACCGCCGAGGGTGATCAGTCAATAGTGAGTTTTAGTTGGCTCTAAGGTATAGTAAGAATTAGCATGATGAGTTATTTGCCACTCTATATAATTGTCACCTCCCTATTTTTAGAATTACTAGTCCACGTCGTTACTAACAAAAAACTGACAATGATCTTGTCGGGCATACTCGGGCTATTAATTGGACTTTACGTTTCGTTTGTATTTATTGAAGGCTCATTGATTGTCGCCTTCTTGCTTGCTTACTTTTCATACTTTCGGTTCATTAATATTCTAAGTGCTTTCTCCTCAACACCACGTGCAAAATTTTTTAGATACAACCACAAAAACTCAAGCTTCATTTTTTGCACAATAGTATTGATCCTTGGCACATTAACATTGATACAGATCAATAGTCACAGTGTTTTATTCCTCTACTCTCTACTGCTTCTTATGGTATCTGCAGTTGCTTTGTTTCTGGTAGTAGCCGGCTTAAGGCGAATGAAACAGTTCTCAGGCCAAACAATGCTACCGGATAGTCAACTACCAACCCTAACAGTTGCAATACCTGCCAGGAATGAATCCGAGGAGCTAACAGAATGTATTGAGAATATTCTGTCATCAAAATACCCCAAACTTGAAATTCTTGTGCTTGATGATTGTTCACAGGATCGTTCGGCCGATATTATTAAACATTTTGCCCACCGTGGCGTTCGGTTTATAAAAGGTACTATGCCCGATGACTCCTGGCTGCCTATTAATCACGCCTATCAACAGCTAGCGGAACACTCCAGTGGCGACTATATATTGTTTTCTGCTGTTGGAATTCACTACAACGAGGAATCCTTCAGAAGGCTTGTCTCTATTGCCAAGCAAAACTCAGTTGATATGATTTCTGCACTAGCCCATAAGCATGCATCCTACGGTTATGGTGATACGTTCCGCCCTTTGCGCTATTTTAGAATGTTTTTAAGTTCTTCTCGAGGGCAAGTCACTGATGCTGCCTGGATGATTAAACGCCAGACCATGATCGAACTAGGAGAGTTTAATGGAGTAAAAAAAGCAATGTACCCTGAGCGCTTTTTTGCCAAAACCTTATCTAAGCAAAGTTCATACAAGCTTGTTTCGTTGCCAGTTAAAGGCGAGATAATTAGTAATCGCTCGGCTTCATACGAGCGATCCCAAGCAATTAGGAAGCGTTATCCATTCCTGCAAAGGGACATATTCAAAGCAAGCTTACTGCTTTTAGTGCAGCTCAACGTGTTAATTGTGCCGTTTGTACTAATTGTGCTATTGCCTGTTAGTTTCCCGTCGCTGCTTCTGTTTTTTACCGTAATAACGTGGATGATAATTGACGGGGTTATACTAAAGGCCCGGTACATAAATTATTGGTGGCTTTTACCCTTTGGGCTACCGGTTGCGGCCTGCGTTGAAATATTTATATCACATGAGTCAATGAGACGTTATGAATTTAGCTCTGTTGACTGGAAGGGTCGGAATATTTGCTTACCAATTTTAGAAACAATACCTCGGCTGCCTAAGCTTTAGGCTTCCTTTTCATTTCTATATTACTTGAGGTTAGGGATAGATATAGAAAAGACGGAGCCTTTGTTTAGCTCACTCTCAAGATCAATTTCTGCATGCAAAAGTCTAGATAGTTTTAAGGTAACGTACAAGCCAAGACCTGTGCCGCTATTTTTTCTGGTTCGGAAATCTTCTGAGCGGAAGAATTTATCAAATACTTTTTCTTTGTCATTTTTACTCAGTCCGATGCCGGTATCAGCAACGTAAAATTTAACGCCGTCGCTGTACGGTTTGGCGCCTATTGTGACATGACCCTTCTCGGTGTATTTAATAGCGTTGGTTATAAAGTTTTGTAGTATTTCTCTTACGTATAAACGTCCGGAATGTAACAGTTCAAGGTTGTCATCAATTTCCGTCTGAATTGTTAACCCTTTTACTTCTGCTTCAGGTAAATAGTTTTGCTTTAGATCACGCAGTAGCTCATGAACATTAATCGATTCGACATCAACCACTAATTTACCTCGTTGAGCTCGTGACAACGTTGAAAGATCATTAATCATGCTACTTAAAAATACTGTTTGATCATGTGCCTGGCGAAGTGCCTCTTGAATTTGCTGGTTACTGCCGCCTTTTTCAACAATCATTTGCGCATTGCTAATATTGCCCTCAGCGATAGTAATCGGTGTCCTAAGCTCGTGGCTAACTACACTAATGAATTCATCCCGCTCTTCTTCTAGTGATTTCTCGCGGGATATGTCGCGTAGTAGCACTACGTACCCATGCGTGCCTTCTTTTCCATACCCAAGACGTACTGGGGCAACACTGATATATATATTTATATCACTTTTATCAGGGTAAATCAGCCGATAGTCACGAAAAAATACCGGTGTTGATGCATCAGATATAATTTTGTGAATGTCTACGTCTTGACTATTTTTATCTACGACTTTCAATACAGAGGATAGATACCGGCCATCCATTGATTCATTAAGGTCAAGGATATTCAAAGCAGCACCATTATAAAATAGGATCCTTTGAGCCTCATCTAAAGCAACGACTCCGTCGCCCATGCTATTGATAAGGCTCGTTAGCCGTTGATGCTCTAGTTCTGCATTCTTTGATGGGATCGTACTATTCGGTTGTTTAACCATAATTGGTTTCTATTATGGCACAGAATCGGTTCTAACTCATTATTATTTGTGGGTGAAATTGTTTAATTTGTTTTCTGCATTCTTTAAAATCTGGTGACATGGCTAAAACTAAACTCCAAAAATTTTTACTATGATTATGATGAGTGATATGCGCCAGCTCATGGATAATAACGTAGTCAATCAACTTCCACGGCAGCTGAATTAGGTATATATTGAACGTTAAGTTTTTATTACTATCACAACTCCCCCAGCGCCCTGTCATTTTTTTATAAGATATCGATTTAAAGTCAATCCCGTTTAAGAATGCTAGGTCCTTCACTCTGCTCGTTAACAATTCTTTTGACTGGATGAGCAACGCACGCTCGGCAGCCTTCTGAATCCTGGTTTGTACCGGCCCGGCATAATAATCCGTATTATTTGGTACCGAAATTACAATTTTATCTGCAGTTACCCTGGTTCGAACGGATTCAATACCTGTTGCACGTTTAATTTGTATGCTGTGTTGCTTACCAATCGTCATGCTGTCACTAAAAACAGTTGTGGGCTTTCTATTTTGCAGTATCCAGTCATGCTTGTCGGCAATAAACTTTAGCGCACGATTATAACTCACGAGGTACGGTAGGGTGACCTTGATTGTGTCGCCGCGAATATACATCCGTATAGAACGTGAACCACGACGCTTGTGTAATGCAACTTCACCAATTTCGGGGATTGTCAGCCGTTTGACGGCCATAATATTACCTAATTTTAATGTTTCTTCTGGTCATATCAACTCTGCCAGGGACCAAGTTGATTAACCCCGGTTTTGCAACGTGACTAGCAGCAGATTCTGCACTAAGCAACCCGCTATCATATAATCGTTTTATAATACTGCTACGTTGCATGGGGAAC
>JBGSYV010000029.1:0-6268 GCA_041750695.1 Saccharimonadales bacterium (SeqCode)
TCTTTGGACGTTAGACTTAAGACAATCACACCCATCAGAACTAGTGGATAGATTAGTGCTAGTGAGCAGTGCGGAAGTTTTGGTAAACTATAGCTACAGCGGAGGAACGAGCTGACCGAATTTCGGCACAGCGTCCGTGTAAAAGATGACAATAGACAAAAATCTTTCGAGCGAACAATTTTGTATCTGCTTGTAAGCCCTATTCATCAATAAAAGAGAGAATAACCCCTCCCGAATGATGCGCTATGTAGCTGATATTTTAGCTTGGATGACAGAAATTTGTGGTTGCGATCACGAAGAGTAACGGACGTATAGCGATCGATATGCGGTAACGTGCCTGCGGGCAACTGGAATCCGGACAACGGCCAGGTCAACTTGAACTGGAACAACGCTGACAACTTGAACGACAACATTGGTGTTCGTCCGTCGGTGAGGGTTACTTCTTTTTATGAAACGCTTTTTAGCCAACCGCCTAGCATTCTTCCGATATCATTTGTTATTGCAGTTGTCTGGAACAGACGAGTTTGGTTTGCCAGCTCAAGCTCAATGTATAGTCGAAGCTTCATCCTTATTATCTCCAGTTGAGCGTTAGCCTTTTGCAAATGTGCATGTTTTCGTAGTTTTGGCGCGTTCTGTGCCATTATGAGTTGCTCGACAAGTTCAAGAACTGTTTGCTCGCTACTGATGCCAATACGGTAGTATTGCGCTTTTGGTAGTGTACCGTTAATGCTATACAGTTGCTTGTATAAACGATATGTGGAATCCAGTATGGGCAGAACTTCAGACATAGATATAAGTCTACCAAATATATGGCGGAGTTGGCAGCGATTTAGAGTTGGCAAGAAAACATCGCTAGCAATTTTACAGTTTGAACAGCACTTGCCTGAAAATATCCTGCGCCTTTGTGCCGATCTAAATAATGGTAGTTATGAGCATGCAGGCTATAACCATAAAATAGTTGAGGAAAAGAAACGACGCGACATTGCTGTTGCCAATGTTCGTGACCGCGTCGTGCACAGACTACTCTACGATCACTTAGTTAGTGCTTGTAACCCTACTTTTGATTATGATGTCTGGTCGTGTCGTGTTGGCAAAGGAACAGTTGCCGCCCTTGAACGAACGCAGAGGCTACTTGCTAAATACCCTAATTCTTTCGTCTGGAGAGGTGACATTCAAAAGTTCTTCGATCATGTTGATCACCAAGTCCTAAGAGGATTATTACAGAGGTATGAGCTCGGTGAAAAAGCTTATGATCTGCTTGACAAAATCATTGGAAGTTACACCTCACAATTAGACAGACAGACAGACAGACAGACAGACAGACAGACAGACAGACAGACAGACAGACAGACAGACAGACAGGGCGAGCGGTAACTCCGTTTTTTCGCTCTCAGGGAGTTGGACTCCCTATTGGCAACTTGACAAGTCAAGTACTTGCTAATGTGTACCTACATGAATTTGACTACTTTGTGCGTCATACAATAAAACCTCAGGCCTATCTTCGATACGGTGACGATTTCGTTTTACTTGCGAAGACAAAAGAGGAAGCTATGGCCTTTCAAAAGCTGGGCACTGAACTATTGCTATCTCAGCTTCACCTTACGGTGCACTCAAAGAATAACGTTATTATTCCCGTTAAGCATGGCGTGAAGTTTCTTGGTGTTACTACATTTCCTAACGGAACATTGCTCCCCAGAAAATCCATAATTCACATTAAAAAGAATATTTCCAATCTAAATCGTGATAGTTACATGGTGTACGCTGACAGATACGCAAGCAAAAAACAGAAAGCAGTCATTGAAAGTATCAGTCACGAATTTATCGGTAAATAAAAGAAAGGCTTCCGCCCTCTCGCAAGGAACACAAGCCTCCCTCAAATACATGATATCAAATAAACACAAGCTTCAAACTTATTTTTCTGGGTGAAAAATAAGGAGCCTCTAAAGCGTTCCGCTTTAGAGGCTACGAGTTGTTTAGATTTGTAAGTTTTTCTGGTTCAACCACGCTACTCCAAATAGTTGAGTTTGATGTGTTCAAGGCTTTGATGCTAGTAGTTAATATCGTTACCTCATCATCCATACCAGTTGCATCTAAGGTTTTAGTAGCATACTCCACGAAGCTATCTTCGGCTCTCGCATCCGCTAGAACAAAGCAAAGCGTTGGGTAGGTGTCTTCTTCCCATTCTCCATCGTCGTAGTGCTCAAGGAGCTCAGAAAGCCTTATTCGAGCGCTTTTGGGTGGCTTGTCGTGCCATAGCTCAATAAAGTACTGGTTCGTCTTAGTGTCTGATCCTTTGATCCTGTTCAAGAAAAGATCGGGTCGAGATTCTGGGAAGGTATCAAAGCTAGCTAGTTCAGTTCTGGCAAAGATGTCGAACGTGTCTGGATAACTGTTGCGAGTGTGTAGGTATGCACTAGTAACGTCTATCTGGTGGTCTACGAAGCCCTCTGTGACTGATTTGTTCTTGTACATGCTGTGCAGTACATGTTCGTTGAGCTGAAAGTTATCTCGCAGCAGTTTTATGCCTTTGGGTGCAAGATAGTAGCGAGCGCCTTTACCGAGTAACTTATATCTAGAGCTGTAATGACTACCTACATATTTATGCTTCTTCAATACTTCTAAAGACTT
Source organism: Saccharimonadales bacterium (SeqCode) (assembly GCA_041750695.1). Lineage (GTDB taxonomy): Bacteria > Patescibacteriota > Saccharimonadia > Saccharimonadales > JAGQNJ01 > JBGSYV01. Next base: position 2,629 of record JBGSYV010000029.1, read on the forward strand.
ATGACTGTTAACGCGATGAATGCCTTTGTATGATGCTAGGAATGTACTGGTAATGAAACGGAACTTATATAAGGTCTTTAGTAATTGGATTTGATTGGCATTTAGTGCGTACTCTTTGTGTGACTTGCTCATGATTATTGTGCTTGGCTCTCTCCACCCTGACTATTTTTATCTCTCTATAGTATATAGAATAGAAGGAGAAAGTATAAGAGTAATATAATCTGTTAAATATAGTAACATCAGGTTCTTTCGGTGTAACCCATTGTTGTGGATAAGTTTAGGTATAAAAACCTTGTAACTATCCCAGATGGGATATATAATTGTAGGTAGATAAACGGGTAACAAGGGTAACTATTATGGCAAGAACGAAAGGTGCGAAGAACAAACAGACCGCTCAACTACCGGAGTTTTGTTCCCTAGACCCTACAGAGCGTCTTCAGCTCCTAGCTAACCTTATGGTTGACCGTATTTTGGAAGACCAAGCCAATAATAAGAAACTCCTGCGGAAGATAAAAAGGCAAACAAATGCAAGATTATCTTACAACTAAAAACGCCGTTGCGGCTATACGTGCCTCCACTATTAAACAAGGTACGGATGGCGATTCGCCGGAAGCCCAAAAAAAACAAATAAAAAAATTCGCTCTATCCAACGGAATTCGCATCCAAAAGTTCTTTGTCTTTCTCGAATCAGCCTCCAAAGAACAGCAGCCAATTCAAGAAGCCATAGATTATTGCAAGAACCCAAAGAACAATATTAATGTCTTTCTCATCAAGTCCATTGACCGTTTTACGCGTGGTGGAGGATCGCCCTACGATCAACTCAAGCTACAGCTAGAAAAGTGCGATATTCAACTCGTCGATGTCTATGGCATTATTAGTCAGAACAAGGTTAATACACTTGAACACTTGGGCGTTGAATACTCGTGGAGCAAATACTCGCCCAGTCAGAAGGCTGAGTACTTAGAAGCAGAACGCGCTAAAGATGAATTACGTGATATTGAAAGCCGTATGATCGGCGCTCAGATTCGCTATGCTCGAATGGGCTACTGGGTCAGGAGTTCAATCTATGGTTTTGTGAATGAGAAGATTGATACGCCTAATGGCAAGCGCTGTATTATGAAGCCTCACCCTGATGAGTTTAGTTTTGTGGAAAAGATGTTTGAACTGCGTTGTCAGGGTACGCTTGAAGATCGAGAAATAGTTGAGGAGATTAACCGACTTGGGTACAAAACACGCGTCAATATGATTCGGGATAAAGAAGATCGTGCAAAAGCCATTCAACAAAAAGGCGGTAAGCCCCTAACGCTCAAAGTACTCTGGCGACTTATACAGAATCCAGTCTACGCAGGTGTGAATCCTGAAAAGTGGACACAAGGTAAGCCGGTTAAGTGTAAGTTTGATGGCTTGGTGTCCATCGAGACGTTTAATAAGGCCAATCGTGGCAAGGTTGTGATCTCCGAGAAAAACGGAGAAGTAACAATTGCTACCAGAAAGCCGCCGGAGTATCTGATTAAAAAAGGTGCTCGCAATCCCGACTTTCCGTATAAACGTTACGTTATGTGTCCGCACTGCGTTAAGCCATTGTACGGCAGTGCCTCACGTGGCCGACTCGGGAAGTACTACCCTGCATATCACTGTAACAATCGTGGACATCACTTTAGAATTCCTAAGAAAGAGTTTGATGAAGTCATCACACAATTTGTAAGCGCTGTAAGCGTCACGCCAGAGCGCATTGAGGAGTTTAATAAAGTAATCCTAGCTGAGTGGGAGAAACGCCAGCAAACGCTTCATAAAGACGAAGAATCAATTGATACGCGTATTACTGCCCTGCAAATCCAAGCTAGGATGACCGTCGATAAGATTAAGTTCTTAAGTAGCCCAACAGCAATTAAATACATGGAGGAGGATCTTGTGAAGATTGAGGAACAAATAACGACCCTAGAACAAGAAAAGGAGAATAAAGTGCCTGATAATCAGCTCAATATACAGACAGTAATGAAATACGTAACATATTTCTTGGAACACCTTGAATATCTGCTCTTACAACAGGTTGATACGATCAAAAGAGCCAATTATTTCAGTGTTCTATTCGATAAATTGCCAACTTACCAAGAAATAATTCTTGGAACCCAAGATTTAGGCCAAATAACAGGGATGAACGAAGTCTTTACTATTCTAAATAGTCCCAAGGGACACATGGCTGGGGCGGCAGGATTCGAACCTGCGAATGCTGGTACCAAAAACCAGTGCCTTACCACTTGGCCACGCCCCAATATCTATTCAGTTGAATATTTTAAAATCGTTAATGTGCTCGCTTTTGGTACTGGCACCATTTATATTTTTTGTTGTGACTTCGCACAACGGCAGTGCCATACTACTTGGCCACGCACCATCATATTTACTGTTTGTGCGTAAATAACGGGGATAATTGTACCCTAAAGTGTGCTAATATACAAACAGTTAAACACAAGCGTGATTATATGCGGATAATTGAACCCAAAAGAACACCTCACCCTAGACGGAGCCGTAAGACAAGATTACGTCGCCGAGTTTTAGTTGCTTGTGGCATTTTTTTGGTTACTAGTATGACTTTAGTAGTGGGTCTGCAGTATGGTTTTGGGGGTGATGGTGACAATCCAGACTCTGTTGATGGTAATAGATCAATCAATGCTGATAGTGACATTGAACGATCTGTGCCGCCGCAACTGTTGAGTGGCGATCAGTTTCAGCAATTTTATGAATCCTTGGTGTTCCCAAACACGCAAAAGCTTGAAACTTCGCCTGATATAACCGGTAACGCTCCGGCTGACGCTCGAATATTACAGATAGCCGAAAGCCGCGGCTATACACTGAGAAGTGTTCCGGTGCTGCCAATTGTCAAGACGAATGAGCGGTCAGCTGGAGATGATGATTTATTACAACCAAAAGCATACGCTGCTTGGCAAAAGCTCAAGGCAGTCGCCAAACAAAACGGACACGAGCTTATATTAACGTCTGGGTATCGGTCGATTGAGCGCCAGCGAGAACTGTTTCTAGCACGCCTTGGTCCTGCTAGAAATCAGCCAGAGCGTATTGCAAATGGTAGTTTGGACTCTGTTATCGTAGCGGTGTTAAGATTTGCCGCACCACCTGGCTTCTCTCGCCATCATACTGGGTATACAATTGATTTACGCTGCGGTGGCGATAGTCGTGCGTTTGAATTCACCAATTGTTTTAAGTGGCTTAATGAAAATAACTATCAAAACGCAAAAGATAACGGCTGGATTCCTAGTTATCCGGATGGTGTAGATAACCAGGGACCGGAACCCGAACCGTGGGAATACGTTTGGGTTGACCAACGTTCAATCGATTAGTCGCCGTAATTTGGTGCTGGCGGTAAGCCAAAAAATTCTTCCAGTGTTTGATTTTTAGACTCGACTTCTGAGGCAAGTGATTTTCCGACGTAACGTAAATGCCAGGGTTCGTATTGGTATCCTACAATTGACTCTGTTCCGTTTTTATAACGAACAATAAATCCATACTTTGCAGCGTTTTCTGCAACCCACTTTCCATCTTCTGTTTCGCCGAAACATGCTTGGAATGCACACACACCAGATGCTGCGCCTACGTCGGCTGCTAATCCGGTTTGGTGCTCGCTGTG
>JBGSYV010000030.1:0-3805 GCA_041750695.1 Saccharimonadales bacterium (SeqCode)
AAGTAAACCAAAAATACGGCAAGTTTTATAAAGCGCATAAGGTTGTTGGTATATCACCAAGTACGGTTGTTCAAAAACAAATTGAAGCGCAGGGTAAAGACTATATACAAATAATGAAAGAGTTTATTGATAATTTGATCGAGCGTAAAACACGAGTTGTTTTGATTGCTCACAGCGCCAGAGAGGGCGGAAAAACGTCGCGTTTAGATAGCTTGCCCATACCCCTATACAGAGAAATAAAAGCCCGACATACCAACGACTTGACCCTTTGTAAAGAAATTTATGATCGTATTCAAGCCCCTGAGGGATGCCTGTTTATTAACAAAGAACTTCCATCGCAGGAGCTTCGTTATTTGATTGAAAAGTGTGATTTATTCGTTGCAACTCGATTTCATGCGATGATTTCGGCGCTTGCAACGAAGGTGCCGGTTTTGGTTGTTGGCTGGAGTCATAAGTACGAAGAAGTATTAAAAATGTTTGATCTAGAGGAGTGGGCATTTGATAACAAGAAACTAACTAGTCAATATTTATATGATCGCTATAAAGAACTGGATATGCACCAAAATCAGATAAAAATAAACCTCCAAAAGTATTTACCCATTGTACGAGAAGTTGCCTCAAAGCAAGTTTCTGTGATATATAATTGTGCTGAAAACTCAAAGAATAATAAGCACTACGAATATCCTACCAGCCCTAGTAATTGATTTTTAAAGTTTAATATGCAACAAGGAAGCAGTTTGAAGTAGTGTCTTTCTACTAGTTCACACAATTCAATCGTTTCATTCAACCTACCTGATACAGCTGTTGCATAAAGAGGCGGTTAGGTTTTTTTATTAAACTGAACTCTTTTTATACGCTCAAGGGTATCTTCTTGGAGTGTTCGGTTGGTATGGGTAAGATCTGCAATAACTGTTAGCGCAAATGCAATCATTGAAGAGAAAATTAGCACGGCACCAAGCAATAACGATTGAATATGATCGCCGCGGTTATCCATAGCAATTAGTATCAAATATCTTATAAACGGAATCAGTCCCAAGATTAGTAAAAACGTACCCAATGAGATAAATATAAGATGAGGGCGGTACATAATGTAGCTACGAATTATCGCAGAACCAGATTTATACATATGTTGCCATATATTTTTGAATAATCGCGATTCACGAGTTTTTGCGTTGGTTTCTATTGGGATACTTTCAATAGGTATTCGTTTGTTGCCTGCCTGAATAATTGTTTCCATGCAGTAACTGAAAGTTGTCACAATATTTATTCTTAAAAGAGATTCTTTTGAATATGCGCGGAATCCGCTTGCTGCATCCGGTAAATCAGTTCCAGCGGCTTTGTTTACCACCCAACTTCCGAAACGTTGCATGAGTTTTTTGAACGTTGAAAAATGAGCAATTTCGCTAGTTTGACGGTCGCCAATTACGATTTCTGCTTTTTTTTGTAATATCGGCTGCACTAGATCACTAATTTTTTCTTGGGGGTATTGATTATCGCCGTCTGTATTAACAACGATATCCGCGCCAAGTTCTAATGCTTTATCAACTCCATCATGAAACGAGCGAGCAAGCCCCATGTTTTTAGCATGAATAACAAAGTATTTTACGCCGTGATCTTTCGCTACCTGGATAGTATTATCACTCGAGCCATCATCGATAATTAGTATCTCGACGCTATCAACCCCTGGTATCTTTTCGGGGATTGATTTAAGAACGAGCGGTAGAGTCGCTTATTCGTTGTAACACGGTATTTGGACAATTACTTTCACTTTAAACTCCGTTTCTGCCTACGCCAATATATTGTAACCCAGCTTTTTGTACAGCAGAAATATCAAATAAATTTAGGCAATCGACAAGTGTATCACCGCTCATGTTTTTGGCATTTTCGTTTAGATCAAGTTCTAGAAATTCTGGCCACTCGGTAGTTACAAAAATCGCATCGCTGTTTTTGATTGCTTCTTCTGCAGAGGTTACAATTTCCACTTTGTTGTTTAGTTCTTCTTTGGCTTCTTCGGCTGCTTTTGGATCATAGGCGGAAACCTGCGCACCAGCGCTTGAGAGGAGGTTGGCAATTTTTGCGCCTGGTGACCGGCGGGCATCGCTTGTTCCAGCCTTAAAGGCAAGGCCAAGAACAGCAACTTTCTTATTTTTATAGCCACCAATTGTTTTTTGGGCTTTTTCAACAATGTAGTTAGCCATGCTATCGTTTATAGCCTCTGTTGCTTTCATGATGCCAAAATCTACTCCGTGTTCATCAGCGCTAAAAATTATACCGCTCACATCTTTAGGAAAACAACCGCCGCCAAATCCGCGGCCAGCGTTAAAGAAAGCCCGACCAATTCGTGGATCGGCGCCAACAGCATCCATTACTTCTATGACACTGGCATCAGTTTGATCGGCAATTTTTGCAATACTATTTGCAAAAGATATTTTCACTGCTAAAAATGCATTGGCAGTTACTTTTATAAGCTCCGCGCTACTTAGGTTGGCTTTAATATATTTACCAGCGTAATTCTTTTTTGGTATGGTAATACCACTAATGTCAAGTAGTGTTTTGTGGTGTTCTTGAATTACTTTATGAATAGCAATAACTCGATCAAGAACTGAGCTATCTTTACCTCCAACTACGATGCGATCAAAAAACAGGGTGTCTTCTACGGCAGTGCCTTCCCGCAAGAATTCGGGGTTCGATACGTAGGCAACATCTATCTTTTTTTCTGTAAAGATAGATTCGATTTTTTTGCCGGTTCCTACCGGCACAGTGCTTTTTTGAATGTATATCGCGCCAGGTTGTAGATATTCTGCAGCCTCGTTTGCGGCGGCAAATATAAAGGATAGGTTTGAGCTGCCGTCAGGGTTATCAGGCGTGCCCACACACGAGAAAATAATCGAGCATTTATCAATTGCCTCTGAGTATTTATCGGTCGGGATGAGGGTTTTTTCTTTTACAGCTTTCTCGATGAGGGGTTCGATTCCTTCTTCATAAAAAAAGCACTTGCCAGCTTTAACGGTATTAAGCCGCTCTTTGTTCGGTTCGATTAAATACACCGTATAGCCGGCGTTTGAGAATGCAGCCGCAGTTGAGAGTCCGACGTAACCACCACCGATAATTGCTATGTTAGTGTCTTGTTTCATGAATTAGTTTTTTCTGCTACAGATTGCAAGTATTTACCGTAGCCGCTTTTTTGGAGGGGCTCCGCAAGCTTGATTAACTGTTCTTTTGTAACGAATCCTTGATTATACGCGGCTTCTTCAATACAGCCAATTTTTAGACCAGTACGTTTTTCGATTACTTCTACAAATTGCGATGCATCGGTCATTGAATCAAACGTTCCAGTATCGAGCCAGGCGGTGCCGCGGTTCATTACGCGAACCTTCAATTTATTTTGCCGCAAGTACGCTTCATTAACTGACGTTATTTCCAGTTCACCGCGGTCACTTGGCGTAACTTTTTTTGCAATATCTATCACGCTGTTATCATAAAAGTATAAACCAACCACTGCATAGTTTGATTTTGGTTGCTTTGGCTTTTCTTCAATCGAGACCGCTTGCATTGAGTCGTTAAATTCTACCACTCCGTACCGCTCAGGGTCAGAAACTTGGTAGGCGAATACGTAACCGCCTTCAGGGTTTGTGCATTTACTAAGACTTTTCCCAAACCCATGACCATAAAATATATTGTCTCCGAGCACTAATGCCACGCTGTCTTTACCGATAAAATCTTCGGCAATAATAAAGGCTTGTGCTAGTCCTTCTGGTTTTGGCTGGACTGCATATTCAAGATTGATGCCAATATCTGAACCGTC
>JBGSYV010000031.1:0-4536 GCA_041750695.1 Saccharimonadales bacterium (SeqCode)
CAACCGTACTCCATCTGGGTGTTTTTCTCCTAATAAATAGGGGATTAGTGGCTGCATTCCGGAGCCGGTAAACAGCGTAGTCGGGTCATTATCTGGCACCAAAAGCGCACGCGGAATTACCGTGTGCTCACGTGATTTAAAAAATTCTAAATAAGCTTTCCTGATTTCTTGCGCCGCCATATCCGCCTTATTTTACCAAATTTCCCCAAAATCCCCACCCCAAACCCCTATTTGTAAATAAACCAGACAGCTGTTTGAATTTATTTGCGTGTTTTTGATACTTATTTAGTTCTCGCATTTGTTGAGATATTTGTACATTGTGGTTGCTAGTTGTGAATTTCTAAGATAGGATATTAAGCATTAACAACTCAATTGATATAAAGAGTGCAGCGAGAGAACTAGCTCCTAGACCTGCCAGCAACCTGTAATTTATAAGGTGCTCCATCTAGCCTTACCGAGGAAAGATATGATTCACTTCTTATCCTTTCTCTTTTAGAAAGGATTTTTTATGCCAGGAGAAACATGTCAAGCAAAACCAGAAGCTATTTTTGAAGTTATTTCAAATATCGTAAATCTTTGCATTGATGGTGATTTAATCGAACGCCAACGAGAGCACCAAACATATCACCCGGAGTATGCTCCGATCGATAATGATGTCGAGGCTTGCCTAGCCAGCATCGGACTCAAGCATACTAAGATTGGAAACGTTCAAAAAATTCGTCGTGGTACTAGAATTCGTGCCGGGGCTCAGATTGGAAATCATTGCATCATCAATGCGCGGGTTCATATTTTTGAAGCCGCAGAAGTAGGCGACTATGCCCTTTTGGATCACGGCTGTGGGGTTGGCCCATTCAGTGTAATTGAACGGGGAGCAACCCTTCTACCCGGCTCAGCCGTTGGCGACAATTGCATCATTGGCGAAGGTGCAGAAGTAAACTACGATCTTTCAATTGGTGACTCTGGGTGCGTAAAACCGTTTCATATCGCAACTCATTCTGCAGACAATAATCAGGCCTACTCAACTTTTAGTAAGTAGTCCTGCTCTTTAACAGATAGAATATGGATACAACTACTCAAATCAGTTTGGTGCGCTTGCCTTAGTCCAATCTTAAAAAGCCAGTTTTGAATCTTATTTTATATGATTATTCCACCACCTAGGCACTGTTCACCGTCATAGATAACAGCGGACTGGCCAGGCGTCGCAGCGCGAATTTCATCTTTCAAATCAAGTTGAATCTGATCATTCTCTATAATAATTTTGCATTTGCTCAACGGAGCCCGGTGGCGGGTTCGCACTTGCAGTGCCTGACCATTTTTGGGCGGTTCATTAATCCAGTGCACGTCTGTTAAGTTAAGCTGTTTTGCCCATAGTGATGAGTCGCTAATGTCTGTCGTCACATACACCTCATTCTTATCCATGTCCTTACCAACCACGTAATACGGTAGTCCGCCGCCGATCCCAAGCCCTTGACGCTGACCAATAGTGTAAAAAATTGCCCCGTCATGTTCACCAACATTCTTCCCAGAATTATCAATGATAAGCCCCGGCGTAGTCGATACGTACTGACTCAAGAATTCTTTAATGCCCACCCTGCCAACAAAACAAATTCCCATGCTTTCTTTTTTGCGTGCCGTGACCAGCCCAAACTTTTCCGCCAGTTTTCTAACTTCTGGCTTGGTATATCCACCTAGTGGAAACAATGTTTTTGACAGCGCATCCTCAGTTACCCGATACAAAAAATATGTCTGATCCTTGTTCATATCTTTTGCCATAAACATTCCACTAGACCCCCTTGAAACCCCTGACTCATCTTTACCGCTTTTTGCTTTTTGCTTTTTGCTTTTTTCCACCCGTGCGTAATGACCCGTGGCGATAAGATCGGCGCCGTCTTCAAGAGCAGTTTCCAAAAATAACTTAAACTTTACTTCTTGATTACACATGATGTCCGGGTTAGGGGTTCGGCCGGCCTTATACTCGGCAATCATGTAATCAACCACTTTTTGTTTATACTGTTTTTCAAAATCAAACACTTTAAATTCAATGCCGAGCTGAACAGCAACTCGTTTTGCATCCTGGTAATCTTCTTTCCATGGACAGTCAAAACCAGGAAGCGATTTTGTCCAGTTTTTCATATAGACTCCGGTAACCTCGTAGCCCTGTTTATGCAGTAATGCGGCAGTCACCGAGCTATCCACCCCACCACTCATGCCAACATATACTCGTTGAGAAGCCGCATTGTGCTTCGTGGTCTTTGATTTTTCTTGAGTCATAACGATTATTATACCATTATTACCTCTGTTAATCTAGCTATCTAGGTACATTTTTATGAAGCCAAAAAATATATATCACAGCTATACGTCTAAGAAGACCGTTACTTTGTTATTTTTTACATGCATTACGCCGTGAGAGATCCGAATCTTTTTATCTCCATGTGGAGATTGAATCCGTACGTTACCACCATTTAATAAACACAGAAAGTTGTGGTGCCGAGGTAATATATCGAACGGTCCACTGTCATTGACCGCTGATACACTGTACGCCGGTTCATCAAAATATGTTTGATATGGCGAGTAAACCTTTACCTGCAAAATATCTGGTGTTTTTTGCTGGCTGTTAGATGATTGGGCAACCTCAACTACCTTGTCAGTACTTGCGACTTGCCGTTTCATACTATAATTTCCTCAACCCCTTTTAGGACGTTTTCCCTCGTGCAATACTCGCCTTTTTGACCATTAAGATCTTCTGTTACAAACAAGTTCTGGCTAAAGAACGTGATGAGTTTTTTAGCCTTTGCATAGTCGGATCGGTCGGCCGGGGAAAGTTCGTTCTCACCAATAATTGCGATGATGTTTTTTAATGATTCATATTTTTGTAGCAAGGCCTGTACGTGAACACTTAACATGTAATGTCTTTCGCCAACAACTTCTGGAGACAGCAGTGATGAGCTGGAGTGAATCAAATCCACCGCGGGTCGAATGCCTTGTTCAGCGACTCTTCGGCTGAGAACAATAGTGGAATCAAGCTCATGCTGGATCATCTGAACTGCCGGATCACTGATATCATCCGCTGGGACATAGATTGTTTGAACAGAAGTAATTGAACCATTTTCATTAGAACTTAGCCTATCTTGCAGTACTTTGATGTCAGAAAATATTGTTGGTTCGTATCCACCCTCAGAAGGTATCTGATCAAGAATGGTAGCAACCTCATTTTTTGCCTGCACATATCGGTACATGTTATCTGCGAAAAATAAAATGTCTTTTTTCTGGACATCCCGGAAGTATTCAGCGGCGGCGGCAGCTGCCACCCCAATGAGTGATCGTTGCACCGGATTTTCATTCATTTGGCCGAAGTACATGCAGGTGTTTTTCAGCAAATCGCGTTCCTTTAAGGTTTCGTATAGTTCGTGACCCTCCCTAATGCGCTCGCCGATACCCGTAAAAAAGCTAATTCCTTGGTTGTTTTTCGCAACATTGTTAATAAGCTCCATGGTGAGGACGGTTTTTCCGACACCAGCACCCCCGATGATGCCTACTTTGCGCCCCTTCACAAATGGGGTGAAAAAGTCTATCACTTTAATGCCCGTTTCTAATATTTCTGGTTGCTGCCCTTTAAAATTAGTGGTCCGTGGCGGCAGTTTTAAAATATCCCGCCGCGGAGTTTGTTTATCTGGAGTAAACTCTTGGCCATCGATTGCTTCACCGAGCGCATTAAAAACCCGCCCGATGATGGTAGGACCAACCGGAATCTCAATGCCCTTACCAGTCCGGCTTACTGTCATGTTTTTGACAATCATTCCGTGAGATCGAACATTCAAGCAAACCGCTCTATTGCCAACACCGAGTGAACTTACCAGTAGTGGTGAAGCGGATTCATTATCGACAATAAGCACCTCACCTGGCTTGGGCGGAGAGTCATCAAACTCGACATGGACTACCATGCCCTTTACTGATCGAACCGTTCCGTTATTCATCAGGCATGCACCTTTCTTAGTCCGTTCACTACTTCTTTTAGTCGCTCATCTTTGACACCACGCTTAAGTCGGTTATAGGTTGCTTCCAGCTCAGAAATAGATTCATCGGATCTTTTGTGAGCAGCCGACATTGCCTTAAAACGGCTAGCATATTGGGCAAGTTTTGATTCAAAAATGAGCTGGCCTAGCATAATATGCAGCATCGATCGCTCCAGATAACCAACAACTGCGTAGGTACTTGGCTCAAATATATAATTCTCTTCACTAATTATTTGTTGGCCTTTTTTGACATTTTTACCAACTTCTTGGACCCGCTGCGAGAGATTAATCTTTTTTACGTCTTGAACCATTAGCGAGACGTAGGTTTGATAATACACAACGCTATCACGATATTGTTGAACTTGTTTCACTAACGGTGCTACGTTCACGCTATTGTCGGTCTCTGGCATTTTGAAATATTTCTTAAAACTAACACCCGACTGGGATAGCTGGACGGCGCCATGACGGCCAATCACCACAATATCTTGTTTTTGAGAATCATACTGAGTTAGCATCCAGTTAA
>JBGSYV010000032.1:0-3134 GCA_041750695.1 Saccharimonadales bacterium (SeqCode)
GCGGCAACGAGCTTGTTCTTGAAGGGTTGATGGCCCGGAATACCGCTATTGTCCCACCAACGTTCAACTACCTGGTCTAATAAAGTCAGCTGCGGTACGTGACGATAGACGATATCGGTTATTTCCTCAGATTGCTCTGGGTTGAATTCTGGGTTTGGAGTATGTAGTTTTGTGCTAGTGCGGCGTATATCATCTTCAATTGACCAAGCAGCTTCACGGATTTCGCTAAGTGCACTCGTGCCGAGGTTTGTTGATATCACAGCAAGTGCAATGTTAGCTTCATGCCCCAGCATTGCATTCGCTGCTAGTGGCAGCTCCTCTGGGCTGGAATGGTGTGTGATATGGCCAGGCAAAAACATCAGTTAGAAAGGTATTTGTAAATTAATCTTGCGCAAGCGTATAGGTGGCTTTCGCAACACGCTTAAATTGTTTTTTACCCTGGAGATTTAGAAGAATAGTCGTTTCCTTAACGTAGCGATCTTTTAGAACTCGTTTAACAATTTCATCGCGGTGAAGCGGTTCACCGGCTTTGGTAAGAACATCAGTAATAACATCTGAAACAGTTCCCTGCTTATATCCCCATTCTTTTAGGGCGTAGATGCCACGGCCTACAAGTACGAATCGGCTATCTTTGATAAGTTCATTGTGAATTGCTTGGGTTGTTACGTCTTTTCGTTTGAAATCTGATTTTTTAATTTCCTCAGAGATCTCATTAAAATGCATGTGTTTGCCGTTTTCATACAAAATAACGTAGATTTTATCACGAATGTTCTTTGGGTTAACCGTTGGCCACTTGATAAGTCCCCATCGGTTATTGAGCGTCGCTAGGCCTTTAGAGATGCTCGCTAGAGCGGTAGTGTTTGCTGTGTCGCTACTACTAAGCTCTTTTGCAAGCACATCAGAGGTTACGGGTTTGCCAAGTTTTTTGATGGCAGCGTGGACTTGAGTAACGGCATCTTTTAGTTCTTGTTCGGTATACGAACTCTTAAGTGCAGCAGATTGATAGAAGTAATCGTTTTCGTCAACAGTTACGAGCGACGGGCATAGTTTTGTAAGGAAGGATACCCTAGACTGATCGATTCGAGTGTTTTCTTTGGTGACCTTGCCAGATAAATCACTGATTCGTGCGGCCTGCCCCATGGTTTTGATATGAGCAGACAAAGATGAATCAACGGCGGCAATCCCGGCTAGACTTCCCTGCTCTGCAGCAGCGGTTAGTCGAGCAACGATAGCTTTTTCAAGTTGGCGAACACGCTCTCGGGTTATGCCGAGTAGTTCTCCAATTTGTTCAAGTGTTTCCTTTCGGTCATATAGCCCGAAACGACGTGAAACGATTTCACGTTCACGTTCTTTTTCTATAAACGTTAGAACTTGTGATACCACCTTTTCAATATCGACTGTCGATGTTTCTGTCATATACTCTTCCCTATTAATTACTAATGTTCGAATAATGGTTACGTCAATTATAAAACAGTATTCATTAAAAGTCAAATAAAATTGTCTTGTAAATAAATTTTAGCATAAAATCGACGTTTATACTGCTTTTGTGGTGTTGTAATATTGCCTAACAACCTTCTTTAATAGAGGTCAACTTGTGGAAATGTTACCATTATTACACTGATATTATTTGCAGGCTTGCAAAGAAGTATATTTTATAGTGTGTAATGGTTTAGTTTATCCAGCAATGCGCCTGGGTGCTAAATTATTGGGGACCCAGCCCAAGTTTGGCATCTCTGATTCTCTGGGTTTTTTTTCGCCGAAATCTCTTTCGAGTGATACCAAGGAGTTTCCTTTCGGTGTTACTTGAAAGACTGGGTCATCTTCGACACTTCGTGAAGACAGCTCCTCGCCGTAGACATCGTATAGGCCAACGCGTTCATATGCTTCACCTTGGGTTGTGAGCCGTAGCATGCCCGCATCGACCAATTCGTCTATTGTTGGTGTATCGAAAGAAAATACGTCGTCTAGGCTCGTAAAATCTACTGATGCTGTTGGCGTGCGTTCCTCTGGTTCATTGTCCATTACTCTATCTAATAAAAACGCGACCAGTCTCCCCCTTGTGAGTTGTTTAACGCCATGTTTTGCATTTATGGTCGGAAATTCACTTGGTCGGTTAAAATCATACCCCACCCATCGACCGCCAGGTGCTTTTTCGTATTCTACACGTGGCTTATCGGAATTTGCCACAGGAAAGGATACGGTACTACCAATGATCGCACCCTCAATTAGGCCGCTCATCATGTCTGGCCTTCGTTTTTGTGGATATCCAACTACTATCTTCAAACCTAGCTCAATGATAGCTTTTCGTATTGGTGCTCTGGTGACCTCTTGTTTTAATCTGGCGCTCTCTTTGCGTGTTTCTTGTAGTTCTTCTGGGGATTGTTTACCTTCTCGAGTTGCCATGGCTACAATTATATAAAAAGAAAGAGGAATGTAAATCCCGGCAAGCGTAATCTTTCACTAGGCCTCCCTTTTTTCTAAAATCTAACTTCTTATTTCTTCTTGCGTTTTGCGAATTTTCGGGCTTTGCCTTTTGCTGGTGTTTTGGCGAGTAATTCTTTGGCTTGCTCGTGTGTAACGGATTCCGGTTCGGTGTCTTTGGGGATTTTGGCATTCTTTTTGCCGTCGGTGATATAGGGGCCGAATCGCCCTTTTAGTACTTTTATACCATCACCGAAGTCAGTGATGTTTTTTTCTGCTTCGGCTTTTAGTTTCTCCGCATATAGTACGCGGGCCTCGGACTCAGTGATTTTGTGCGGATCGTTATCTTTTATGCTCACAAATAATTTATCTACCTGGATATAGGGACCAAACCGGCCAATGTTCGCTCTTATTTCTTTGCCATCTTCAGTGGCGCCAACTGTTCGTGGGAGCGTAAAGGCTTCTAGTGCTTGTTCTAATGTGACTGATTCTAGCCGGGCGCCTTTTGGCAATGGTGCAAAGCGGGGTTTATCGGTTTTATCCTCTGTTGCACCAAGCTGAAGCATCGGGCCAAATCGTCCGAATCGAGCCAGTACCGGCTTGCCGGTCTTTGGGTCAGTGCCGATTTCGCGGGCTTGGGCAACTTTACTGCGGTCGATATCGCCCGATTTTTCGATTAATTCTTGAAACGGCGTGTAAAAACCAAGTAGCAT
>JBGSYV010000033.1:0-3008 GCA_041750695.1 Saccharimonadales bacterium (SeqCode)
TTGATGTATATCGTGCCGGTGGTCATGGCGGTCAAAGCGTGAACACCACTGATTCCGCGGTGAGGATTACGCATATTCCTACCGGCATCACCGTAGCAATTCAAAACGAGCGATCACAAATTCAAAACAAAGAAACAGCAATGACCATTTTACGATCCAAGCTAGTCCGGTTACAGCTCGAGCAGCATCAAGAGAAAATCGAAGCCCTAAAAGGTCCAAACCAGTCTGCAGAATGGGGCAATCAGATTAGAAGCTACGTTTTGCACCCCTATAAACAAGTAAAAGACCTCAGAACCCAGGAAGTTATGAGTGATACGCAGGCTGTGCTCGATGGGGATATCGATTCATTTATTGAAGCCTATGCTAAAGCGAACCTTGGCCAAAAGTAGGCCCTAAAAAGAATCTATAAATACGTTTCTTTTTTATACCGTAACCGCTATAATGAAACGGCACATGATTTTGTTAGACAGGGTATCGAAAATATACAATAAAACAAACACCGCTCTTGACCGGATTAGTTTACACGTGGAAGCAAAAGAGTTCGTGATGATCGTTGGTCAAAGTGGGGCCGGGAAGTCAACATTTCTTAAGCTGCTTACCAGAGAAGAACGCCCAACCAGCGGTAAAATTATAGTAGGCGGCATTGATTACGAACACTTAAAAGACAAGAAAATTCCATTAATTCGCCGCCGAATTGGCGTAGTGTTCCAGGATTTTAAGCTACTCCCCAATAAGAACGTTTATGAAAACGTAGCGTTTGCTTTAGAGATTGTTGGGGCAAGTAATAATGAAATCAAACATACTGTTCCGCGTGTATTAGAAATCGTTGGTTTAAAGGGTAAAGAAAAAAGCTATCCATGGGAACTATCTGGTGGTGAGCGCCAGCGGGTAGCGATTGCGCGCGCGATTGTGCGGCAACCAAAAATATTAATTGCTGATGAGCCAACTGGAAACCTGGATCCAAAACACGCCTGGGATGTTATTCGGGTGCTTGAAAAGATTAATCATTACGGAACAACCGTTTTACTTACGACTCATAACCAAGACATTGTTACCAACCTGAAGCGGCGCGTAATCACTATAGAAAACGGTAAAGTCGCCAGTGATAAAGCGCAAGGGGGGCGACGGACGTAATGAACCGAAAAATGATTGCTTTTGGTCGAGTTATAAAAACTGGTTTACGAAACTTTATTCGGAACGCCTGGCTAGCAGTTGCTGCAATCGCGGTGATGGTTATAACCCTGACTATTATTTTATTCTCAGTTATCGCTAATGAAACTTTCTCGCACACCATTCAGCAAATTACTGATCGCATCGATATATCAGTCTATTTAAAAGATGAAGTTGATGAAGAGCAACGCAATAATTTGATCGCTCAGCTAGAGGGCTTTTCTGAGGTTAAATCAGTTAATTATCTATCAAAAGAGGACGCACTAGAGCGCTATAAGGAACAAAACCGAGACAATGTTGATCTGTTGGTGGCAATTTCCCAAACCGACAATCCACTTCCGGCTAGCTTACAAGTTCAGCCAACAGATCCAAATGAGATAGAAGCGATTCGAGTGTTTTTAGAGCAGCCGGAAATACGTGAACTACAATCTGATGAAACCTCTTATTCAGGCGATCGAAAAGAGGCAATAGATAAGATTGCCGGGGCGACTACCTTTATTCGTCAGGCTGGAATTGCCGGAGTGATTATATTTGCGGTTATTTCTATGTTAATTATCTTTAATACGATTCGTATGGCGATATTCAACCGGCGTGAAGAGTTGAGTATTATGCGCCTGTTGGGTGCGAGTACTTGGTATATCAGGGGTCCATTCATTGTTGAAACGATTTTTTATGGTGTTATTTCTGCGGTTATTTCAATTGTATTAGTAAATTTGGTGTTTACGGTTCAAAAATCAGCAATTAATGCCAACACACTTGGTCTATTAGATGTTCAGTTTGCTAGCAACTTCTTTGCGCAGAACTTCTGGACAATATTGGGCGTGCAGCTGGCAATTGGTGTTTCTATCGGCGCGTTGTCATCTTTTGTAGCCACCAGGCGTTATCTGAAATTTAAAAGCACAAAATAATTTTTTAAATATTGCAAACATTAGCGTTATGTGGTATACTCCACTTAAGTTAAAAAATATAAAAACATGAAACAAAAAGTATCCATAAAAACACTAAGCCAAACCTCACGCCAGAAAAGATTTCTATTAGTTGCGGTTGGGTTTTTGATGTTAATGGCAACATTTACGGCCCCAATTGTTGGCGCCAACTTGCAGCAGCAGATTAATGAACTAGCCCAAGAAAATGAGCGCAAGGAAAATGCTCGTGGTAGTCTTGCAGAAGAGGCGGTAAGCCTACAAGATAAGATCGACCGATTGCAAAATCAAATTAACGGTTTGCAAGCCCAAATTAATGACAACAAGGCGAAAATTGCTGCCTTGCGGGTTGAGATTGCCAAGGCTGAGGCAGAACTTGATAAACAGCGTTCGCTACTAGGCCAGAACATTAAAGCTATGTATATTGAAGGCGATATTTCTACCTTAGAAATGTTAGCATCAAGTAATAACATCAGTGAGTTTGTTGATAAACAGCAGTATCGTAACAGCGTGAAAGATAAAATTATCACTACGCTGGATCGCGTTAACGAACTACGCCACCAGCTACGATCACAAGAAGAAACGCTCAACAACCGCTTAAGTGATCAGCAGGTAATGCAAACTGAGCTAGCAACGCAACGAAATGAAAATGATCGACTACTTTCGTTAAATGTAAATCAACAGGATCGATTAGATTCGCAAATCCGTGAAAACAGTGAAAAAATAGTTGAACTAAAACGACAACAAGCAATTGAAAACGCCCGTGCTCTCGGTGCTTCAGATGCTGGTATCCCCGGCGGCGGTGGCTATCCGTGGGGCAACGCATTTTGTATCCATACCGGAAATGTCGGCGGCCCTTGTCCGAACTACGATTGGTCACTAAACGGCTCCATTTGGAACTGGTCTACCGGTGGG
>JBGSYV010000034.1:0-5947 GCA_041750695.1 Saccharimonadales bacterium (SeqCode)
AGCTTACCGTTTGAACTCACTAATTCTCAGCGGGCTGCGGCCTGGGAGATATATCAAGATATGGCAAAAAGTCACCCAATGAATCGATTGCTTGAAGGCGACGTTGGTTCAGGCAAAACGGTGGTGGCGGTTATGGCGGCATTGATGTGTATAAAAAATAATTACCAAGTTGCACTGCTCGCCCCAACTGAAATTCTAGCCCGACAGCACGCTGAATCTATTTCCGAAAGTTTGAAAACCTCTGGTATTGTACCCGATCTTACGCTTCTAACTGGTAGCATGACTGCAGCTCAAAAAAAACGTGCATATACTGCAATTAGCAGCGGTAAAGCAAAATTCATCATCGGAACACATGCTCTGCTTCAAGAGAAAATTGATCTTCACACATTAGCCCTAGTTATAATCGATGAGCAGCATCGTTTTGGGGTGCAGCAGCGTAAAAAACTATTACAAAAAGCCGGTCACATGCCTCATATGTTGAGCATGACAGCCACACCGATCCCTAGGAGCTTACTACTGACTATTTATGGCGAGCTTGATGTTTCGATTTTAAAAAAACCTACGTCCAGAAAACAAGTATCAACCGCCATTGTTCCATTTAGTGATCGACCAACTATTTATAAGCAGATTGATGAAGAGATCTCACGTGGGCGCCAGGCATTTGTTGTCTGTCCATTGATAGAAGAATCTACTGCAATAAATGCTCGCTCCGTTCAAACAGTATTCAAGGATTTTAGCCAAAATCATTTTAAGCACCGGAGCGTCGGGCTATTGCATGGCAAATTAAAATCAGATGAAAAACAGCAAGTAATGCAAGATTTTATCGATAAAAAATACGATATGCTTATCTCGACAACCGTAATTGAGGTTGGTGTTGATGTGCCAAATGCTAGCGTGATGGCCGTTGAGTCACCCGAGCGATTTGGGCTAGCACAAATTCATCAATTACGAGGTCGCGTGGGCCGTGGTGATGAGCCGGGGTACTGCTTGTTGCTAATGACCGATGATCAACCGGCAGGTCCCCGATTAAAGGCACTTCAAACTAATGCCGATGGGTTTAAGCTCGCCGAGCTTGATTTAGAGCTGCGCGGTCCTGGCGCGCTCTATGGAGTGCGCCAACATGGTCAATTGGATCTACGAATGGCGTCCTTAACGGATACCAAACTTATTCGTCAAGCACAGCAAGCAGCGCGGATCGTCGCTAAAAACCCTAAAACTTTGCTACAATACACTGAGTTGCAAAACAAAATTATAGATTTACAAAGCATCGTTCACTTAAATTAAGGAGCATATGTATTCAGGAACAACCCTCACTCCCTTTTCTGGTCGGATTATCGGTGCGCACCAAAAAATTGACCGCGTTGCGCGCCATCACCTAAAGCAGCTGATAGAAGACGATTCGCAGTTTCCCTCACCACGAAGAATTATTCATTTCGAAGGCCGAAAAGGTCCAGATGCTATCAAACGAAAAAGCCCCGCTAAAGACGAGCCATGGCATTTTTATAGTCCATTTGATGAAAATGATTCAGCAATTCTTGATCTAATCTCAGAACACTATCGGCAGCTGGTTAAGCAACTTAAAAAAGCTAACGAAGAACGAACCGCTTTTGAAGCAGCCTGGCTGGCACATGCTATCGTAGATGGTTTAACACCGGCTCATCATTATCCGTATGAGGCGAAACTTTCAGAAATCCGTAATGGCGAAGACAAAGACACCAGGGACTCAGTAAGAAAAAAAATCATCATGAGCGGCAATAACCGCAGGGAAAAGCTTCATAAAAACTGGAAAGTGTGGGGGCCAAAGGGTTTAATCTCTACCCACGCCCTGTTTGAGCTTGGCGTAGCGACAATAATCGCACCACTCACCTTTAAAGAAGCCCTACCAAAACAGAGGGATATCATTGTTGCGCAAGATATCGGTGTGATTGAGTTATTCAAACGAGCTGCTAAAGAAATCGCCGTGCTTGACATGTACGAACGATTCCATAAAACTGGCTGGAATACAAAGCTGACATGGGAGGTTCGTCACAAACTTGGCCCGAACATTATTCGGACCGTTACGCTAACGTGGTATTTAGCATTAATTGATGCCGGATTGACCCCAAAACTACAGGAAGCTGAAAATGAGACTAAGAATAATTAGCGGCATTCATGGTGCGAGAACAATTGATTCGCCACCAGGAAATCGCACACAACCGATGGGGGAAAAGATCCGTGGCGCACTATTTAATGTACTGGGCGACATTAAAAACCTTTCGGTGCTAGATGCGTACAGCGGTAGTGGCGCAGTTGCAATAGAAGCCTATAGTCGCGGCGCAGCACCAGTATATGCGGTTGATGTTGATAAAAAAGCGGTTGATACTATTAAGGCAAATATGCAAAAACTAAACATCAACGACAATTTTTTTGTATCACAACTAAACATAACCACCTGGCTTCAAGCGCAAGATAGTACGTTCGATGTAATCATCTGCGATCCACCATATGATCAAGTACAGACCACTACTATGCAGATTTTCGCTAACTTTTTAGCGGTTAATGGCACCCTGGTAATATCGTGGCCAGCACATACTGAACTACCACAAATGTCTGAGCTAAAAGTTCACTCCGTTAAAAGATACGGCAACGCGCAGCTGGCCTTTTACAAGTCAAGCTAGCATTTTCTGCTTATAGCCGTTAAAATATGTACGATCCTTAGAAAAAAGTAAGGAATTATCAACGTAATCTTGCGCGGGTGGCGGAATTGGTAGACGCGCTAGTCTTAGGAACTAGTACCGTAAGGTGTGGAGGTTCAAGTCCTCTCCCGCGCACCACAGAAATTGAAAAAAATTATGAGTTTATCTACCCAGCCATACAAAGGTTCCAGAGATTTTTATCCAGAAGATAAGCGCCTGCAAAAATGGATGTTCAAAAACTGGCGTGAAGTTGTTGAACAGTACGGGTACGAAGAATATGACGCTCCACTGATAGAGTCAATTGAATTATATGCTGCTAAAACGGGCGATGAGATTGTAAACGAACAAACCTATTCTTTTGAAGATCGAGGTGGCAGAAAGGTCACTATTCGCCCTGAAATGACTCCAACAGTTAGCCGAATGGTCGCCGCTCGGCGCCAAGAACTATCTTACCCAGCCAGACTATACTCAATACCAAACCTGTGGCGATATGAGCGGCCACAGCGTGGACGTCTGCGTGAACACTGGCAGCTGAATGTTGATTTATTCGGTGTCGATTCAATTCAAGCCGAACTAGAAATGATAGATATAGTCGATGCTTTAATGCGAAAATTTGGCGCATCCAAAAATATGTATAGTATTCGGATCAACAGCCGCAAGCTCATGAATCATATACTCGATTCGTTTCTGGGTTTGAAAAAGCCAAACGGCCATGACCTCTCAAAGCTAATTGATCGAATGCATAAACTAACTCCAGAAGAATTTTCAAAGCAGCTAAAATCAATCGTTAACGATAAGCAAGCAAAACAGGTTACCGACTTACTTCAGGCAAAGCAGCTATCTGATCTCCCTGACTCAGTGCAGTCTTGTGCAAGTGCCAAAGCTTTAGCGGGCTTTATCAAATCACTACACGAACGCGGAATAACAAATGCCATATTCGATGTTAGTTTGATGCGTGGCTTTGATTACTATAGCGATATCGTTTTTGAAGTTTTTGACACGGATAAAGAAAATAATCGTTCATTATTCGGCGGTGGCCGCTACGATGGCTTAGTGGGTTTATTTGGTGCCGAACCAATCGCAACAATAGGCTTCGGTGTTGGTGACGTAACCTTTGAAAACTTCCTCAGGTCACACAAGCTCATCGATCAAATCGAACCAACAACCGATTTAACAGTGTTACTTCAAACCGATGATCCTGAAATCGCTGCTCCAGCGATCAGTAAGCTACGTTCTAATGGTTTAAATGTTTCTGTAGATTATAGTGGTCGCAAGCTCGACAAGCAGTTAAAAGCGGCAGTAAAAAGTGGTGTAGTGCACGCGTTAGTGATTGGTTCGGATGAACTAGCATCAGGCTCGTACAGCTTAAAAAACCTCACCGATACAAGTCAGCAAACCGTTACCTTAGACCAAGTAGCCGCTATTATTACGCAGTTGCGAAGCGAGTGATCGTAGGAAAATTCGTAATTTTCTAAGGTGTTTGCTAAACTACGTACCTATGCAAGTAAAACGATCAAACCCCACCGATACACAAGTTATATTAACCGTATCAGCCGGCGAAGCTTATCTCGCACCAATCAAGCAACAAGTATTAACCCAGTTAAGGGGCACTGTAAAGCCACCTGGCTTCCGTGAGGGAAAAGCCCCGCTCAACCTTGTAGAAAAACACGCTGATCCGCAGCAGTTACAAACCGAGTTTTTAAACGCAGCAGTTAATAATCTGTATGTTTCGGCTGCTCAACAAGAAGATGTTCGACCAATCGATCAACCCCAGATCACTGTTACCAAGTTCGTGCCATTTTCAGAACTGGAGTTCACTGCAACAGTTGATGTACTCGGAAAAGTGACTCTTGCAGATTATAAAAAAATTAAAGTGTCAAAGGATTCGACAAAAGTTACCGCTAAAGAAATCGCAGATGTTATAGAAAACCTAAAAACCCGATTAGCTGAAACCAAGGAAGTTACCCGTGCAGCCAAAAAGACCGATAAGGCGTGGATCGATTTCAAAGGTGTTAACGACAAAGGCGAGCCGGTGAAGGGTGCAGATGGCAAAGACTATCCATTACTACTTGGCAGCAATACTTTTATTCCCGGTTTTGAAGATAACGTGATTGGCATGAAACCAAAGCAAACAAAAGAGTTCACCATCGCGTTTCCGAAAGATTATCAAGTAAAAGCATTGGCTAGCAAGAAAGTAACCTTCACCACAACTCTTACAAAGTTAGAAGAAGTGATTGAACCAAAGCTTGACGCAGCGTTTGCCGCTAAAGTCGGTCCGTTTACTTCGATTGAACAGTTAAAGAAAGATATATCAAAACAGCTTGAGCAAGAACACGAAAAACGAGCCCAGCAGAAGTTGGAGGCCGATGTCGTTAAAGCGGTTACCGAAAAGTCCAAACTAAATATTCCAGAAGTATTAGTAACTGATCAGGTCGCTCAGCTAAAACGAGAGTTACAGCAAAACCTTACCTACAAGGGGATGACATTCAAAGAATATTTAGAACAGCAAGGTCAGACGGAAGAAGAGTTTGAACGGCAAATGTTAATTCCTGACGCCCAAAAACGCGTTAAAGCTGGGCTCGTTCTCGCCGAGGTCGCTGAAGCCGAAAAGCTGACCGTGACCCCAGAAGAGCTTGAAATCCGCATGCAAATACTAAAAGGTCAATATACCGATCAGGCGATGCAGGCTGAACTAGAAAAACCAGAGGCCAGGCGCGATATCGCCTCACGACTTTTAACCGAAAAAACTATCAAAAAGCTTATTGAATATTGCAAAAAATAGGCATTGTGTTATAGTACCGTTCTATGCAAAATGAAGCACCAGTATGTAATACAGACAACCAGAGCCCCCAGCCAGATATGGTCCCAGAGGTTGTAGCTGATTTCTTTGAAGCAACAGAACGCTTTATCGCTGATGACAACCGCTCGAAAGTTGCCAAAATTGGGGTCGCAGTGATGGAGACCGTCGTTGCATCATCCCGCAGTAACCAGGAATATCTTGCAGGTCTTGCGCTAAGGATAATCCAAAGATAATAATGTATGCCTGGCACTCTTGACTCGGGAGTGCTAATTTTATATAGTGGGTTCATGACAAATTCAAAATATCAAAGCGTCCTGGTACCAACTGTTATAGAAAATGATGGTCGCACTGAGCGAGCATATGACATTTATTCAAGACTGCTAAAAGACCGAATCATTTTTCTTGGCACACAGGTAGATGAACATAGCGCTAACTTAATTATTGCCCAAATGCTGTTTTTAGAAAACGAAGA
>JBGSYV010000035.1:0-6117 GCA_041750695.1 Saccharimonadales bacterium (SeqCode)
GGGTGATATGAACGTCTTTGCCTTCAAGCTGCTTTTGAATATACAGTGATGTTGATTCGCCTTCCACGCTTGCGTTTGTGGCCAGGATTATCTCAGTTACTTCATCTTCATCGATTCGGTCGATAAGCTCTTTTATGCGCAGTTGGTCTGGCGTTATATTGTCAATTGGTGAAACTAACCCACCAAGTACATGATAGGTGCCATGAAAGTAAGCGGTTTTTTCTAAGGAAACAATATCAAGTGGTTCGGCAACTACGGCAACGACTGATTTATCACGGCGCGGATCAGTGTATAGATCTGAATATTGCTGACCCTTTTCTACGAGGGCGAATGTCTTTTGGCAATAGTCTACGCCGCTATGCAGATCAGAAAGTACGCCTGAAAGCTTGTGAGCACGCGCTGGATCGCCCTTTAGAAGATAGTAGGCGTATCGTTCAGCTGTTCGTGGGCCAACTCCTGGCAGTACGCCAAGTGCCTCTATCAATGATTCCAGTGCTGAGGGCAATACGCGCATAGCTGCTGTTATAGTCCTAGATCCCCGAGTGCGCCCATCATTGGTTGCATTTTTTCGGCTGCAATTTTTTGGCTCTGACTAATGGCATCTCGAACGGCGTCTTCAACCCAACGCTCAAGTTGACCAATATCATCAAGATCTACCATTTCTGGATCGATGTGGACTTTCTTAATTTTTTGTTCACCGTTAACTTCAATGCGAACGGCCCCATCGCCCTGCTCGACTTCAATAGTTTGTTTTTGAAGTTCTTTTTGAATTTTCTTAACTTTTAACAGCATTTTAGCTTGATCAAATTTACTCATAGTTCTCCTCTTTTGATTATATCCAACTATAATTGTATCAAAGATCTTCTGATAACTGATGCGTAAATGTGTTTCGGGTTTGTGGGTTGCCACTCCAGGCAACAAAATATCGATTGATGTGGTAGGCGCTGGTTATTGAAATCGCCATAACAATTATAAAAATACCAAGACCCCGGGCAATTGGGTTACTTGGAAACACCGTAAACCACTGCTGTAATAACAGTGTTAAACCGGCTGTGGCTACAATGTACACAATCGGCAGGAGTAGCGCAAAGAATGTTGTCCCGTTTAAAGCAATCAGTGCAATAGCTATTACGCTACAAATTATTACGAACTGGGTACGCAGTAATTGTAATTTCAAATAATAGGAATAAGCCCCAATGATGAGTAGCCCGGTGGTGAAGACATCAATAAGCGGTAGTCGACCAAGGTTTAAAACCGCATCTTGCGGGCCACGGGCGATTATATATGCCGGGATTATTGCCAGGCGTCGTAGCCACTCCAGTGGTGCAAACTGAGTAGGAATAGCTAAAAAGTTCAGCAAAACGGTAAATTCTAAGTACGTTGCGTACGCCAGTGGCGCCAACAACAGCAATATAAAGAGTGCTAAAAAGCTGATAAACCACCACGGAATTTTGCGCGCGATTTTAACGATATCTTTCCATCGCCAGATAAACACCGCAACAATAAACCAAATAAAACCGGGGATGTACAGGCTAATCGCCAATCCTAATGCCGCAATACTTGCCGATAGTTTTCTATACTTGCTGTAGTGAATCCAAAATAGGCAAACTGCTAAAAATAACAGGGATACAACAAATGAAATATACGGTGCTGCCAGGCGAGAGGTATGCAAGAACCAGCTGGAAGATACAAATAGGATACTACCTAAGATAGCGATACGAGTGGTTTGCCACTGGCGAAGCATAATAAACAGCAAAACAATACTTAGCGCGCCGAATAATGAACCAACGCCTCTTAGTGCAGCTATGCCGTCGAGACCAAGTTTTTGTAGTGCCCATAGCGGGATAAGGAACGGTAAGAAAATTGGGTTTTCTAAGATGGCCTTTAGCGATTGACTGTTTTGAATGGTAAGCAGTTCAACCTCGCTAATGCCTGGTGTAAGTGAACCTAGACGCCACCAGAGTAGGGTAAATAGCGCCGAGAAGCCAATTGCTAAAGCCAGGTAGTTTACCCAATAGGTGGCCAGTAAGTGCTTAATATTCTTCATAAATTTATTATTAGTAGTATACCATTAATCGACCATCAAGCTTATGCTTGGGCGTCAAAAGGATCGGCATGTTTTGTATCGAGTGATCGGAACCGTTGTTTTTCAGCATCGAAGTACAGTTCAATAGTGCCAGTTGGGCCGTTACGGTGTTTTTTGATTAGAATATCGGTAACGTGCTTACGATCGGTGTCGGGCTTGTAGTAGTCTTCTCTATAGATAAAGGCTACTACATCGGCATCTTGTTCAATTGAACCTGATTCGCGCAGGTCAGCTAGTTGAGGGATCTGTGGGTTGCGGCTTTCTACTGAACGGCTTAGCTGACTGAGCGCAATTAGTGGCACGTTGAGCTCCCGGGCAATTCCTTTTAGACCCCTGGATATTTCAGAAATTTCTTGCACACGGTTGCCCTCACCACCGAATTTGCTCCCGCCGCTCATTAGCTGAAGGTAGTCAACGATGATAAGCCCTAGTTTGTGTTGATGCGCTTCGCGGCGGGCTTTGGTTCGGAGATCACTAACCGTGATACCTGGCGTATCATCAATAAATATCTTTGCTTCACTCAATTGACCCATTGCCTGACCAATTTTTTCAAAATCTGCATCTGTTAAATTACCAGTACGTAGCGCCCAAGCATCAACTCCGGACTCCATAGACAACAGCCGATCAACAAGCTGCTCCTTGCTCATTTCTAGACTGAAGATTAACACCGGTTCATTCGCCCCAATAGATACGTTGTGAGCGATGTTTAATGCCAATGCAGTTTTACCCATAGACGGGCGGGCCGCGAGAATGAATAGATCGGATCGCTGCAGGCCAGCAAGGGTGTTGTCTAGATCTTTGAACCCTGTAGGCACGCCACGGATTTTACCTTTATCTTTGTGTAGATCGTCCAGTCTATCAAAACTCTCGGATAAGATTTCTTCTAGGCTGACGACGTCCTGCGAGACGTATTTTTGGCTGACATTGAACAGGTTTTGTTCTGCTTCTTCGATTAATTCCTGGAGGTTTTTACCTTCATCATATCCAAGCCCTACAATATTTTGGCTGGCCTTGATGAGTCGCCTGCGAAGGGCTTTTTGGCTAACGATTTCAGCGTATTGTTCTACGTGCGCCGCAGTTGGCACGTAGTTGGTTAGTTCTGTTAAGTATGCGGCCCCGCCAACCATATCCAGGAATCCAGCTGATCGTAATTGGTCAGTTAGCGTTAAAACATCAATCGGACTGTGTCGTTCATATAGAATTTTAATGTTTTCATAAATACGCTTGTGCTTGTCGTCATAAAAATCATCAGCAGTGATACTATCGGCGATTTTTACAATCGCGTCGCTATCAATTAGTATTGCGCCAAGTAAGCTAGCCTCTGCGTCGGTGTTCTGTGGTGGGATACGGGATTTATCGGGGTCCATAGGTGGTTACTCTAATACTTCTCCACCCCCAAAAACGTTTATTATTGATTCTAGTGTATCAGATTTTGGAGCCTTCGGTGCGGCTTTTATATCAGCTCCAGCTTTATCGGTGGGGGTTTTAACGGACGGGTCGACAACGCAAGCTAGCTCAACATCTTGCCCGCTGATTTCTTTTAAAACAGCAACGATTTTTTGTTTGTTTCTTGATTCGGCACAGCGTCGTTGATGAAATGCAAAAGCAAAGGCCAATGTAACTGTTGAACCATCTACGGAAGCTTTAGCCATACGTGCTATTCCGTATAAAGTATTATGCCTACCTTTTAATTGACCTAGCACCTCTTGCCATGTTTGTTCGGTCAGCTGTTTGCTAGTTGGTTTGGCCGCTTTTTTACGGTTTGGTTTTTCATTTACCGGGGGAGAATCTTTAGTTGATTTGGCTGGCGGCTCAACTTCAGTCATTGTTTGATTATTGGGTGATTGTTCAGCTGGAATATTTAATGTATCCTGGTTTTTCTCCTGTGGAGGTTCGGATGCGGGTGGATTATTTACATCACTGATGGGTTCGGGTGTTTGGTGTTGCAGTGAAATTGAGTCGTATAACGTAATCTCTAAATATGAGCGTGGGTCTGGTGAGCTTGCAGTATTGAGCAGGTTCTTCATAAGCGTTAAGGCAGTTGCAGATTGTGTGTTTGAAAGTTTTTGATTGAGTAGCATCCAGCGGAGTAGCTTGCTAGTTTCTTTGGCAATATAGTGCGCTTGGTAGTTTTGATCATATAGGGCTGTGAGCCGTTCATTCAGTAGTTTTATGTCGTTTGCAAAGATGGCAGTAATGATTTGTTGGATATCATTTGTTGGCGGCACGCCGATTACTCCACGAACGTGATCTTCAGTAATAGAGTCAGCAATTGAGCTGACTTGATCGAGTAAACTAATACTGTCACGAAAACTTCCCTCTCCATGCGCTGCGATCAGGCCGAGTGCTTTGTCATCAATGGTGATTTTTTCTGATTTAGCGATGGTTTTTAAATGATCAACAACTTTTGTATGTGGTACAGGTTTGAACGAGTAGCGCTGCGTGCGGCTGATGATTGTTTCCGGTAGTTTGTGCGCCTCTGTTGTGGCCAGGATGAAAATTACGTGACTTGGTGGTTCCTCGAGTGTTTTTAAGAGTGCATTGAAGGCCTCTTTGGTGAGCATATGAACCTCATCAATTATATACACTTTGTATGTTCCGCTGGTTGGGGCTATGTGTACTTTATCGCGCAATTCTCGGATTTCATCGATGCGGCGGTTACTAGCGGCATCGATTTCAATAATATCCATGTGTTTTGATGATTCTAGTTCATAAGGGATGTCATTTAGCTGGTATGCCAAAATTCTGGCAATACTTGTTTTACCAACCCCCCGGGGGCCTGTGAACAGATAGGCATGGCTTATGCGCTTAGTTTTGATTGCATTTTTTAGTGTGTCAGTGATGTGCTCCTGGCCAACAATTTCACTCAGCGACTTTGAACGGTACTTTCGGTATAATGCTTCCCCCATAGATAGCTTATTATAGCCTAAAAGAACCAGCTAGACTGTTGTTGATTATGCAGCTTGTTCAATAATGGGCTGTGTGAATTCTGGCTGGGGTTCAGCTGGCCGGATTAACTGCATTACATATGTTCCAACATGGGGTCTGTAGTGCATTGGTTTATAGCTT
The DNA here is from genome assembly GCA_041750695.1 of Saccharimonadales bacterium (SeqCode). GTDB lineage: Bacteria > Patescibacteriota > Saccharimonadia > Saccharimonadales > JAGQNJ01 > JBGSYV01. The sequence goes on from JBGSYV010000035.1 coordinate 5,156, forward strand.
GATCGTTCATCAACTGGCAGTAACATCATTTCATCATATGATTGCTTGTATTCTGGGATTGTCTGGATGCCCCGGGCTAAGCCTATCGCCAGTAAGCTTGTTGCTACTGTTTCTAAGGGCTTTGCAGCAGTTGAATCCCGGTCATGTAGTGCCGCAGCTGCTACACCGGCAGTGACACCGCCTCCGATGTGCCACATAACCTCTTTCCCTATATTGGATGATGGTATTGCTGCTGGTAGTCCTGGGTGACCATCAATTTTGTGTTTGGCTGCCCCACCAACGGCTGTGACGAGTGCAATAGCTTCACGGATTGCCACTGCCTTGAGTGCATTTTTGAGTAAACTTAACTCTGATTTTAAGTACACAGCGGCTGTACCCGCAATAAGGGCGTTTCGTACTTTATCAGCTAACTGATCTTCAAGTGCGCCCCGGTTTGCTCTTTTTGCTGCTTGGGCGGGGTGGCGTTTAGCGAATCGCCTAGCTGCAAACCCATCTGCCCAATCTGCAAGTGCACTTGCGCCGGCAAAAACAGCTGCATGTTTCAACTTACCTTTACTGATACGTTCCGCGGCTATACCTGCGCTAATAACCCCTGCAGCCGTAATAGGGGTTGCCCAACACCTATCTTTTATTGATTCGCGGGCAAGAGGTAAAGATATATTTTCTACGTTTGACATTTAAATAATTTATACAGCAAATACACCAAATAACCAAAAGCATAATTTTTGCCGGTCATGTATTATTGTAAAAAAATGATTGTAATAATCGATCACAGGAACTTAGCATTAGTAGCTTTATACTTGTTTCTTTTACAAGTATCTAAAATCTTACGTCTAAAGTCTCTCGTCTTATTCTATCTTCTCACTAAAGTGCGGCTTCTAAAGCAGCCCACTCAACATTCTGGTCGTCTTCTGGGATATCAACGCTGACTTGGTCGCCAGCTTTTGCCTTAAAGTACGTGA
>JBGSYV010000036.1:0-4773 GCA_041750695.1 Saccharimonadales bacterium (SeqCode)
ACCCTTACACTGAGTATTTGAATGCCGAGCAAGCGACCGAATTTGATAACGACCTGCAAGGAACCTTCAGCGGGATTGGTGCTGAGCTAAGCCGAGATAAAGATATGATTGTAGTTGTTGCGCCGATTGCCGGGTTCCCGGCAGAAAAAGCTGGCTTACAGGCCCAAGATGTGATCGTGGCGATTGACGGGGAAGAAACCTACAACATGTCGTTAACAGAAGCAGTCGGCCGGATTCGCGGGGAATCAGGAACTGATGTAACACTAGAAATTGTTCGAGATAACGAACAGATTGAACTAAAAATTACCCGAGCAGAAATAAAAATTCCAAGCGTAGAAAGCGAAATCATTGACGGCAATATTGGCTATTTGAATATCGCTCGGTTCTCTGATGATACGGCTGAGCTTTCCCGTCAGGCGGCGGCTGAATTTGCCGACAAAAACGTTAATGGAGTAGTCTTAGACTTGCGCAATAACCCCGGCGGACTATTGGGCGCGTCAGTTGAGGTTGCCAGTATTTGGCTGCAATCAGGTGAGGTAGTGCTTGAAGAGCGTCGAGGTGGTGAGGTAATTAACACCTTACGTGCTTCCGGCGATTCTCCTTTAAATGGGGTGCCAACAATCGTGCTAATTAACGAAGGTAGTGCCAGCGCCAGCGAGATCGTTGCTGGAGCATTGCAAGATCATGGTGCAGCAACCGTTATTGGCAAGCAAAGTTTTGGTAAAGGTAGTGTACAGCAACTGGACCAACTGCGGAGCGGTGGGCTGTTGAAGGTTACTACCGCCCGTTGGTACACGCCGAACGGATTGAATATTGATCAAGAAGGTATTACGCCAGATGTTGAAATCGATCGATCTAGGGAAGATTTCACCAGTGACCGTGATCCACAAAAAGATAAAGCCGTCGAGCAACTACGGCAATAATTTTTTTGCTAAACTAAATTTGCTGTAGTGCTTGGGGCCGCGATTAATATATGGTACTATCTGTACTTGAATAGAGAGGGAGAAGCGTGGTTAAAAAACCGACGAAGTATATATTTGTTACAGGTGGAGTGCTTTCCGGATTAGGAAAGGGTATTACGGCCGCTTCTATCGGTACCATTCTTAAAGCCCGCGGGTTGTCCGTAAACATCCAAAAACTCGACCCGTATTTGAATGTCGATGCCGGCACACTTAACCCGGCAGAACACGGCGAATGCTATGTTACAAAAGATGGTGCGGAAACAGATCTAGACCTTGGTCATTATGAACGATTCCTAGACGTTGAGCTTACTCAAAGCAGCTCAATCATGAGTGGCCGGGTACTACAGCGTTTGATTACCGATGAACGACAAGGAAAATTCCTTGGTAAAACCGTCCAATTGGTACCTCATTTTACGAACGCTATTCAGTCCTATATTGATGCCGCGAGTGAAGGTTTTGATGTACATATTGTAGAAATTGGCGGTACCGTTGGTGATTATGAAAGCCCGGCGTTTTTTGAGGCAATCCGGGAGTATGCATCGCGCGTTGGCTACAACAACTGCATAAATGTACAAGTTGTCTACTTGCCGTACTTATCAACCAGCAAAGAAGTAAAGACTAAGCCAGCCCAAAATGCTACTCGTGAACTCAGAAGTATGGGAATCGTGCCAGATTTGTTGGTGGCCCGCTGCGAATCAATTCCAGAAAATGATCAAGTCAAATCAAAGTTAAGCGCCTTCTGTGGTGTGCCAGAAAAGGGTATCGCACTATTGCCCGATGCGCCAACAGTGTATGAAGTACCGCTGACGCTAGAGGAGCAAAAAATCGGCGCCTATATTGTGGATCGTTTAGGTTTGAAAAACAAGAAAGCCAATTTAAAAGATTGGCAGGCGATGGTGAGTTCAATTACGGCTAAACCAGAGCGAACGGTTCGGGTCGGTATCGTTGCAAAATATCTCGACAATGAAGACACCTATATTTCTGTTATTGAAGCGCTCAAAAGCGCGGCCTGGAACAACAACGTGCAATTGCAGTATAGCTGGGTTGATTCCGAATCGCTCGAAGCCCAAAATAGCAAAATCGGTAGTCTAATGAAGCAGTTTGATGGCATCGTCGTTCCTGGTGGATTTGGCACGCGTGGTATCGAGGGCAAGATTGCCGCTGCACAGTTCGCCTTAACGCATTCCAAGCCATACTTAGGTTTATGCCTGGGTCTTCAGGTGGCGGTGGTTGCTGCGGCGCGCAGTGGCGGTATCACGCAGGCTTCCTCTGCAGAACTTGACCCCAATGCTGACGATCTGGTTATTAATACCATGGCAGATCAAATGGGCAAAGAGGGCACTGGCGGAACAATGCGGCTCGGAAATTATCCCTGCAAACTCCAAAAAGGCACTAGGGCAGCACAATTATTCGGCAAAAAAGAGATCCAAGAACGGCACCGACATCGCTATGAATGTAGCAACGAGTATCGCCAGTACTACCAAGACTGGGGTATTACTGCTTCTGGTGTGTCGCCAGATGATTCTTTGGTAGAAATCATTGAAGGCATTAATCATCCATTCTTTGTTGCTAGTCAATTTCACCCGGAATTCAACTCACGACCAAACAAACCGCACCCGTTGTTTAATGGGTTTATCGCTAGTTTAGTTGCAAAAAAGAAATAAATATCCTAACATAAGCAATATATGAGCGAACAAACACATAAATTACTGTTAGTAGAAGACGATGACGGCTTAGCAAATGTTTATCAAATGCGGCTGGAGGCCGAAGGCTTCACGGTAAAACGCGTACCAAATGGCGAAGACGCCCTAGCTGCAGCGTTAGAGTTCCGCCCAGACCTTATTTTGCTTGATGTGATGATGCCAAAGGTGAGCGGCTTTGATGTATTAGATATTTTACGAAATACCCCAGAAACAGCTAATGTTAAGGTGATTATGCTAACGGCATTAAGCCAAGATAGTGACAAAGAAAAAGCCGAAAGTCTTGGTGCTGATGATTACCTCGTAAAATCTCAGGTAGTAATAGCTGACGTAGTAGAACGCGTCAAACACCACCTCGGCATGTAGTCAGCCGAAACACCAACAAGGGTATATATTTGACATTTAGTATCTAATATGCTAGTATTACTACTGTTAGGTAAAAATAAAAAATGTCAGCAGAAATCCAAAACAAATCACCATTAGGGCCAGGAGAGCTGCAACAACATCAGACTGAGTTGTTTGCGCGACTTTCCACCGATCAAGGCGCAGAACTTCAGAGGCTAAGTCCAGCAACTTCTATTTCGGTAAACCCTGAAACAGTTAATTCAACTTCAGTAACTAATGAGCAGCTAGGAATTACTCAGTCACTGTCCTGTATTATAAAAGCAGGAGATAGTGTTTTTTCCGTAACAAAAGTAAGTCTTGACGGTACAGATGATGCTCGTTTTGTAGTTTCAACTATTTCAGGGGATTCTACCCACCAACGTCCTGTACCTTTTTCGGTATTGTCAGAGGGTAGTACTGTGCAGTTTGGTAGAGGTAAATTTGATTCAGTAACCGAAGACTTATTTATGTCCCGAAATCATTTTAGTATTAACGTAGAAGACTCAAAAGTAATTATTACAGATACAGACTCAAAAGATGGGACCGAAGTTGTTACTTATCCTGAGCAGGCACCAGGGAGTTCTGAAATAGATGCGCAGAATCTTGCTGCCAAAGGGCTTTTTAGACGTTTACGAAGAAACAAGGGGGATAGTGCTCAAGGAAAAATTGTTGATGACTACACTGTTTGGGCACCGAAAAGTCAGAAAGTTGTAGATTTAGTAAAAAACACACTTACATCAGATAATAGTGATGAAATAAATGAGCGCCAAAATTTGGATGACTTAATTGATGAAATTGGGCAAAAATTGCTCTTAGAAGATCCGTTAATAGAATATAATCCTGTGGGCGACTCTTATTATCAGGAAATAGTTCAGGATATTCAATTAGCAGTGAATGAAATATTGCAGAGGGAGCCTGCTTCAGTCAGAAAAGTTCTGGGTATTATTTTCGATTCTAAATTTAATGACGAAGATTTGCCGCCAGCTCTAGGTCGTGATGGAAGGCACAGTGAAATAGATAAAACACGCCGTTTCTTGCAAATATACAATAGAGATGCAAAGGTCGCAGAGTTACTAGTTAAAAATAACATAGGCGGGTTTCATGGTAGTAAATCTGGCTCTATTTGGGGGGTGATTCATCATGGTGGTTTATTGTCTGCAGCAGAAGCTAGGAGCAGAGGCCAGATATTGTCTTCAGGGGAACGTACCTATTCTACAAAAGAAGGCCAGGAAGAAATTAGTTTCGCTGACTGGAGAGAGCCTGACTCAATCCGTAGGTATGCTGGCATAGATTCTGGCGAAGCTAGAACGGTCGGCGACTTGATAAGTGAAGCCGATAGATTAAGTTCTGCGATTGAAAGAGGAAGATCTGTCCACGGCGATAATCACCCGTTTATATATAATGGAGAACAAATCGTAGAGGACCTTAGAAGACAAATAGATCAATTTCAGCAGGATCCTGGGTCCATAGAGGCAGAGCTTGTTTTAGGTAACTTTCCCGTTGCATATGGTTTAGATATAGGTAAGTTTGAAATAAAAGAAACAGCATCTGATTTTAAGAACAACGACGAAAAAATTATGGCGCAGAATACGATTATTAGGCGTGTTAGTTCTGACGTAGAAGGGGAGTTTATGGTATTAGGTAGCGAGATCCCTATAGGACGTGTGCCGGTTATTGCGGTGCCTAGGGGCAAAATTCAAGGGGTACAAGAATTATTCCGAAAAAAT
>JBGSYV010000037.1:0-2219 GCA_041750695.1 Saccharimonadales bacterium (SeqCode)
CAGCTATTATCGAGTGAACTGGGTAGCAAGCACCCACTAATGAGTGAAATAGAGTCTGTATTAGACATTTTTGCCAGAATGGGGTTTGAGGCCGTGGAGTCTCGCCAGATCGATGATGATCACCATATGTTCGAGACACTAAACTTCCCAGAAGGTCACCCAGCTAGGGACGATTACGACACGTTTATGACCACCGATGGATTGATTGCACCGGCCCATACCAGCACCATGCAAAACCGTGTTTTGGTTGAGAGAAAACAGCTTTTGAAAACTGGCCAGCCAATCGCAGCGGTTATTCCAGGGCGCGTGTTCCGTAACGAAGATTTAGACGCCACCCATGAGCATACTTTTTATCAGCTTGAAGGAATTTTTGTTGATAAAGGTGTCCACGCCGGAAACCTTGTCGCAACGCTCAAGACGTTTTTAGAAGAGTACTTTCAGGAAGATTTAGAAGTTCGGACACAGCCATTTTACTTTCCGTTTACTGAACCAAGTTTTGAGTTTGCTATTAAACGCCCAGGGAGAGATTGGATGGAGCTACTCGGTTGCGGTATGATTCAGCCCAATGTATTAAAAATGGCCTGCATTGACCCCAAGGAATATACCGGTTTTGCCTGGGGGTTTGGAATAGATAGATTAGTAATGATGAAGCACGGCATAGAAGACGTCCGGCACTTTGAATCCGGCAAATTAGAATTTTTAAGGCAATTTAAATGAGCAGAATTTTAAATATTCAAAATCCTGATTATGGTTACTATATTGCAAACCTCTGGTTTGAAATAGGTGAAAATTTAGAACATCCGGCATGGGAGGTGATTGCTGAAGACGCTATGTATTACAAAGCTTTAGATTCTTCGATGTCAGCTCATTTTAGCGAAACTACGTTATCAACGGAAGATTACCAAGCTTTGTCTGACGCCGAAAAAGAAAGACTTGACGATCTACTTGGCGTTATGGAAGAAACCGTTGAGGATATTTCAGCAGGAATTCAGTTGGATTTTGATGTTTGGGGTTGGAAAGAAGAAGAAATGCAAGATGCACAAAATATTACTAGAGCAGTTACATTGGGTATGCAGGCAGCCTACGGTCTTAGCATAGAACAGGTACCAGAGGATATTGAGCAATGAAAATTAGTTTGAATTGGATTCGGGAATTTACGGATATTAAATGTACCGATGATCAATTAGTGCAAAAAATAGGTGCGCAGCTTGGCGAAGTTGAAGAAGTTATCCGCTTAGACGAGCAATATAATAATATTGTAGTGGCCAAAGTTATTTCGTGCGAAAAACATCCAAATGCTGATAAATTGAGTGTTTGCAAAATTGATGACGGCGGTAAAACTCCAAAAGTTAAACGCGATAACAATGGGCTAGTGCAGGTCGTTTGCGGTGCGCCCAATGTTCGTGCCGGTATTCATATTGCCTGGATCCCACCCGGAGCAATTGTTCCGAGCACCTTCGATAAGGAACAATTCAAATTGGATGTTCGACCACTTCGGGGCGTAGATAGCAACGGTATGATCGCCAGTGGCAGTGAGCTTGCCATGAACGACGATCACGCCGGCATATTGGTTATTGATAAGCCGGCAAAACCGGGCACAGCTTTAAGTGAGGTCTATCAACTTGATGACGTGATTATTGATATTGAAAATAAAATGTTTACACATCGCCCTGACTGCTTTGGAATTTTAGGTGTGGCGAGAGAAATAGCCGGTATTCAAGGGATTAAATTTACGTCACCTGATTGGTATTTAAGGTCGCTTGATGGGTTAAGTATTACCGGGCCAAGACTTAAATTAACTGTAGAAAACGAAATCCCTGATCTTGTTCCGCGGTTTATGGCCGTTGCCATGAGCAACGTTAAGGTCACAAAATCCCCCATTGCCATGCAAAGCTATTTGTACCGCGTTGGAATAAAGCCAGTTAACAACGTGGTTGATGTAACAAATTTTGTAATGATGCTGACCGCGCAACCACTGCATGCCTTTGACTATGACAAGGTTCTTGCGACGCAAGAACCAGCAACAAGTAATAAGCAACAAGTAATAAGCATTATTATCAGAAAGCCATTACCTGGCGAAAAAATTAATCTTTTGAATGGTAAAACGATTGAACCACGGAAAGACGCAATAATGATTGCCAGTAAAAAAAGGTTACTTGCGGTTGGTGGGGTGATGGGTGGGGTTGATACAGAAGTGGACGAAAACACAAAAAGCATTA
>JBGSYV010000038.1:0-2144 GCA_041750695.1 Saccharimonadales bacterium (SeqCode)
AAAAACAACGCATTGCCATAGCCCGTGCCCTGTTAAAAAATGCACCAATATTAATTTTGGATGAAGCCACCAGTAGTCTTGATAGCCGCAGCGAACAGCTTGTACAGGAAGCCCTTAAGCGTTTAATGAAAAACAGGACCACGATTATCATTGCCCACAGGTTGAGCACTATAAGTCACGTCGATACAATTATAACGCTCAAAGACGGTGGTATTAACGAGATAGGAACACCGGCTGAACTTTCTACGAGCGGCGGGATCTACGATGATTTATTACGCTTGCAAAATGCTCAAACAGATGCCGATAAAGCCACACTCAGTGCGTACGAAATAAAGTCCTAAAATATGCTTTACACGGCTACTGATGCATGGGTTATAATGAGGGAAACCAAGGAGGGTTCATGGCAAAACGGAGTCAGCGCATTATGGCGCTTTCGCTCGCAATTATGTTTCTTATAAGTACACTGGCGGTCACCGGCTTTGTATTGTATGTAATGTATGACGAAAATCAACAATCAAACGAAATAACTACGGAGGAATTCGACACAATGAATCAACAAAGCTCAGCAGGTACACCGCTCGCAAATTATGACCCAGTAGATGAAGTGTCGGAACTAAAGATTGTCGATCTTGATGAAGGTGTTGGCGATGAAGTCGCTGCCGGTGCCACCGTTACGGTTCATTACACGGGTGCACTTGCTAATACTGGCATTATTTTTGAAAGCTCAAGGGACGGTGGGGAACCAATTACCTTCCCGCTTGATGGTGTGATCGAGGGTTGGGGTGAAGGAATTCCTGGCATGAAAGTTGGTGGCACCCGAAGACTCATTATTCCAGCAAACCTAGCTTACGGGGAGCAGTCTCCAAGCCCAGGCATTCCAGCAAATTCACCGCTTGTCTTTGATGTAGAGCTTATTAACGTAGAATGACAAAAACACAACATATGGGGGTATTGCAATAAACATAAACACTATATATAATAAAAACTGTACAAAATAGAACATTAAACTAAACAAAAACTTTGGAACGAAACGCACGCCTTATAGCACAAATAAGGGTTGTGTTCGTCTCCAAAAAATCCTAAAAGAGAGGGTCATTATATGCCAAAAAACATCACTATTTACACTACCAACACCTGCGGATACTGCGGAATGGTTAAACGCTGGTTGCAATCTAAAGGGCACCAATATAGCGAGGTTAATCTAGATGAGTTTCCAGATCGTCAACAAGAAGCACTGGCGCTTGCGGGTCAGCTAACCGTGCCAATTACTATTGTTACTAAGCAGGACGATACGCAAGAAGTCGTAACCGGCTACAACCTTGCAAAACTTGCCCCAGCAATAGTTTAGTAATAGTATAATCTGTAAGGTTAGATTATGGTCTTCGCTCGTTGTGGCTACTTATAACTAAGGTGGGGCCACCTAGGCATACTAGTATGAAGTGTGGATATGCAATCAAGAATTAAGGAGAGGGTTACATGACAGATACTAGCACAAAGCAAGCCAAGGATGAACTGCACGATGTAGTGATGATTGGGGCCGGTCCAGCAGCGCTGACTGCTGCTGTCTATACCACCCGCGAAGATATCGAAACAGTTTTGTACGAAAAAGGTGTCATTGGCGGGCTGGCTGCGATAACCGATTGGGTTGATAATTATCCAGGCTTTTCAAAAGGTATTTCTGGTATGGATTTATCAGAGGAACTCCGCTTGCAAGCGGAACGATTCGGTGCAGATATCCGGCTTGGCGAAGTTCTGACTATTAACGATCAGGGTGCGAACAAAAAAATCGAGACCACGGACGGTACGATTTATGCCAAAGCAGTACTAATTGCCACCGGTAGTGATTATAAAAAACTTGGTATCCCGGGTGAGCAAGAATTTTACGGTCGAGGCGTGCACTACTGTGCGACTTGTGACGGAGCATTTTATCGGGATAAAAAATTAGTAGTTGTTGGCGGTGGCAACTCTGCCGTTCAGGAAGCATTATTTTTGACTCGGTTTGCGTCACATATTGATTTGTTGGTCCGGAGCACTATAAAAGCATCAGATGTATTGATTCAAGAGCTTGAAAAACATCCAAAAATCACCGTTCATTTAGAAACCTCGACTGATGAAATTTCTGGCGAGGACGGCAAGGTTACAAA
>JBGSYV010000039.1:0-2046 GCA_041750695.1 Saccharimonadales bacterium (SeqCode)
CGGCGTTATTGGTGTTGAAGTCGGTGAACTGTACATAGTAGTCCCAGGCGGCTTCTTGTTCATCGGTTAGCGTTAAGGCTCTGTCTGCCCATTCTTTTACGGTTACAGTATTGAACGTGACTTGCTGACCTTCATTCAAGAGCGGTGAACCAGCAGCTTGAGTAAGGTTAGTTTCTACATAGATTATTTGAGCTAAACTTAGATTTGTACTGCTTTGAATTCCGTAAATTTGTGTAGCCTTACGGGCTAGTACACTGTATGAATCTCCATGCTGCGCTTCAAAAACGTATGATTCACTGACATTAGTATCAGCTTGAGTAGTTTCTGTCACGGGTTCGTCTTGAGCGTCTACTGTTGGATTTGGCACTGCAGACAGCATACCTAATGCAAACATACTAAAAACTGCAATTAATAACTTTCGTTTCATATTTTACCCTCTTTTATCCCACCGCATTAATAATGCCTTACGAAATGATTATGACAAAAATACAAACGAAAAACTAGAGAATTATTTGATTTTCATCTACTAAACTTCTTAAATAGTGTGGTTAAATAGACTTTATGGATCAATTCGGGCTAGCGCAAAAAATAGTAATAGTAGAAGACAACGTCGCTCTGGCGGATATTTATAGAGAGCGCATGCAACTACTGGGTTATACGTGTTTCGTTGCTTACGACGGAGTAGATGCGCTTTCAACCATCGAAAAAGAGAAGCCCGATCTTGTTTTACTTGATTTGATGGTTCCGAAGATTGCCGGTGACCAGATTCTACAGAAAATGCGCCAGTCTGAATGGGGCAAAGACATTAAAGTTATTATTATTTCAAACTTAAATGAGGTTGATGCACCCGAGGGGCTACGTGATATGGGCATAGAAAGTTACGCTGTTAAAGCTAATCTTAGTAATGACCAGCTCGACATGCTGGTGGAGAGTGTATTAAAACCAACCAATCAAACAGAAGACACCAGCTTGGACACTCCTCAAACCACCGCTTTATAAAAATTACTTTTTACTGTTACACTAACTTCATACATAAGGAGTTGATATGGGATATTTAGTATTTTTCCTGATTTTAGCCTTTCTTTTTATTCTGGCGGCAGGTGTTTTTACGGTGCGTCAACAGACGGCGGCTATAATTGAACGATTCGGAAAGTTTAAAAAAATCTCTAACGCAGGTCTAAATTTTAAAATTCCACTCATCGATCAAATCGCCGGTCGATTAAGTTTGCGTATTCAGCAGCTAGACGTACGGGTAGAGACAAAAACAAAAGATAATGTTTTTGTTTTTGTAGTTGTAAGTGTTCAATATTATGTGATTCCAGAAAAAGTTGTCGATGCTTTCTATAAGCTGCAAAACGCCGAAGCACAAATTACCAGCTTTGTATTTGACGTGGTAAGGGCTCGAGTGCCTGAGATTATTCTTGACCAAGTGTTTGAAGTAAAAGACGACATAGCAACTGCTGTTAAAAAAGAGCTGGATCAAATTATGGATGACTTTGGTTACGGAATAGTTAAAACTCTCGTTACAGACATTGACCCTGATGCAAGCGTTAAAACTAGCATGAACGAGATTAATGCTGCTCAGCGTATGCGTATGGCAGCAATCGAACAGGCCGAGGCTGACAAAATTAGAGTAGTTAAGGCTGCTGAAGGTGAAGCAGAGAGCAAAGCATTGCAGGGGCAGGGTATAGCCAATCAGCGAAAAGCTATTGTTAACGGCTTAAAGGAGAGTGTGGCGGAATTTCAAACAAATATTCATGGTACCAGTGCTCAAGATGTCATGAACCTAGTTTTGATGACCCAGTACTTTGATACATTGAAAGATATCGGGCTTAGCTCTAAAAATAACACCATCATGATTCCTCACGGTCCAGCTGGGATGAACGATATATCAGAGCAAATGCGGAACGCCATGATTTCCGCAAACGAAGTATCTAAGAATCAATAAAATAACCCCGGTATTTAACACTGGGGTTATCGGAAGGTAGTTTATATTTATTATTCTGCGTCTTGGTCTCTTTTACCTAGAGTAAACAGTTTTGCTAT
>JBGSYV010000040.1:0-6579 GCA_041750695.1 Saccharimonadales bacterium (SeqCode)
CTACCGATCTGGGGTGAATCATTAAAACAATACCTTGATCGGATCGTAAAAGAGCAAGCTGGCGTTGGAATACAGAGTTTTCGAGTGATTGATTTAACTATGAACAAGTATGAAGAAGATCAACAATGGGCGTTAACGCCATTTGTATTAGTTGAGCTGGATAAATTGCCCGTGCCTGGAACATACGGTAACGAGGTGTCTGAAGTAGTTACTTTCACAAATGATGATATCCCAGATGGTTTTGGTTGGTATAAAGATGATGAACTAAAAGAATTATTGGAGAAGATATAGTTGTGAAATATCGAGAATATATAAAAAAGTTTCAGTTTCCAAGTGACTTTAAAGCGCCCCAAGAACTTGAGTACGAGGACCTAAAAGCAAGAACTCTGACTAGAAAAGACCTAGCGGCAGACATGGAGGGAGTGAATTCAAGTTTAGAAATTATCCGAAAGACTCGCGGAGGTTCATGGCCCTCAGAACCGGTTGCAGAAGATTTTGATCTGCTTGATCTCGCGTGGCATGAGCGAGAGTTTCGTGACGGCACATCATTCGCCTATGTGGTGTATAACGAAGATGGCAAATACATAGGCTGTGTTTATTTATACCCAATGGGTGAAAGAACAGAATTAGCAGAAGACCTATTGGAGTACGAAGTTGATGTTAGTTGGTGGGTGACTAGTCGGGCACACGAAAACGGTTATTACGAAAAAATTTATAATGCTATCCAAGAATGGATGAAACAATTTCCATTCGATAAGATTTACTACTCGAACAAGGAGATTCCATCATGAGCACTAAAAAAGCAGTTGTAACAGGAGCAAGCAAGGGTATCGGTAAATCAATTGCGATTAGGTTAGTGACCTTAGGTTATGAAGTTCATGGCACCTTTAATTACTCTAAGACAGAAGCCGATAAATTGGCAAAAGAACACGGAATTGTATTTCACGAAGTTGACCTGGCAGATCGCGAAAAAACGGCTCATTTTGCCAAAGAAATGGCTCAAGAACAGCCAGTGGTATTAGTCAATAATGCCGGAGTGTGGGAAATGGATCCAGATAGTGATGAGGAATTTAAAGCGTGGGATAAAACAATTGAAGTTAACCTCACTGCACCGATGATCCTTACTAGAATTATTGGCGGATCAATGAAAAAAGGTGCCTCAATAGTTAATATTGCGAGTACCGATGGTTTGATTGGTGCTTACAACGGCATTAGTTATTCTGCGAGCAAAGCAGGTCTAATTAACCTTACGAAGAGTTTAGGTAATACGCTAGCAACCAAAGGAATTAGAGTAAATGCAATTGCACCAGGCTGGATAGATACTGCGATGGTAGATGATGATGCTTCAGAAAACGCCCAAGACACTAATCCTCTGGGTCGTACTGGCACGCCAGATGAAATTGCTGATGCAGTAGAGTTTTTAACTTCTGATAAATCAAGTTACATCAACGGTACAACTTTGGTGATTGATGGTGGCGGTATAAATGTTGATTATGGCTTAAAAAAAGAATCTGGGTATTAACAATGAAGCAAGTAAAAGTGGGAATAATCGGAACGGGTAACATATCAAGCACTGCTCATGCACCATCTATTAAATCCTTATCAGAAACTAGTTTAAGTGCAGTTTTGTCACGCGACAAAAGCACGGGCGATAAATTTATTAGTGAGTATGGCGACGAAAAGAGCGTTCTTCACAATTCACTCGATAGTTTTGTGTCAGATTCAAATATAGACCTTGTGATCATATGTTCACCAGATAAGAAGCATTTCGAGCAAGCAAAAGCGTGCTTAAACGCTGGCAAACATGTGTTATTGGAAAAGCCAATAACAGTTAATGAGAAAGATGCAAATGAACTAGTCGAACTCGCAGAACGCCAAAATCTAATTCTAGCGACTGGTTTTCATCTTAGGTCACACGTAGGTCATCGATTACTAAATGAAGTTGTTAGTAAAGGTGATATTGGCAACCTGAGACATATTAGAGCAATCTGGGCTTTCCCTCAGAAAGATGACTCCAATTGGCGAGCAAAAGATGATCTTGCAAAGTGGTGGTCTCTGTCTGCCGTAGGTTCGCACTGTATTGATATGGCTCGATGGTTTGCGAGTGACCAAAAAGATTGGCATCAGTTTTCAGCAACAATTGCTAATAATATATGGAAAGGTCCACATGATGAAACAGCAGTCATTTCAGGACAATTTGAGTCAGGTCCAACAGTAGAAATCGTCAGCTCAGTGCAATTTGGCCCTTACAATCGCATAGAATTGTTTGGCGATGGTGGTATGGCCATATGTGATAACACTATGGGGCGAGAAGGTGCTGGAACCATCACAGTAAATGGCACTAAATTAGATTTTGATCCTGTGAGTCCATTTGTTGAACAATTACGAGATTTAGTTGAGTGTATAGAGACGGGGAAAACACCTCGTGCTGATGGAATAACTGGCTTGAGAAGTGTCAAAGACTTGTTGAATACCTAAGGTTCACCATATCTTAGCCTAGTAACTATTCGGCTATATTAACGTTGTTTTTTGTCTGATCAGTTTCTATAATCTTGCGGCCATCGGGGGCGGTGTATACTTTATTGTCTATATTGCTCGTATCAAGAGGTCCGTTCTGTGTTGGGATTTTAGACTTAGGTTTCGAGTCGCTTACTGGCTTTTTCGACCTCGATACGGTCTTTTTTGTATATTTTCTTTCTTCACTCATGCAATTACTATAACAAAAACTTCATTTTTTTGTATGCGTCTGATCTGTTAATTAACTCTGTCGATGTAATAATTAATGATAATAAGTCTTTGTACTGGTGATACTCACTAGCAAGTTGGTGCAGAATACTTAAATTTGGTTCACTTAAAGTTTCTTCTGCTCGACCAGTTGATACTTTTGCTAAATCCACCATCAAATCGTATGGTGGATTTTGTTTTATCGCTGACCAATTAAGTTCAAAGATCACAGTAGTTGACAAAATAGTACTAGCATTGTAAGGTGATGTATGTGAAACCCGGGACTCTTGAAAAAATTGCGTGTGTTGGGTTTGGCTTAAGCAGTATGAGTGTCGCTACTTCTGGAATTATGGCCTTCGCATTAAATAATGAAATTATTAGAGCTGAGGCAACTGCGGAAGTTGCAGAGCATGCTGTGTGGGCACACGAGACCCTAGATGAACCACAGCCACTCGATTGGCAAAACTATGCAAATGAACGGCGTGCCCATGCAGAGCTTATCGAAAATAGCAAAAATAAGATGATTATAATAACAGGTTTGGGTTCGGTGGTTACATTTAGTTTTGGGATGGCTGCTTTTCGACGTTCCGAAGACGATGAGCCAGACGTTGACCGTTCTATAAAAACCGATCAGTAGGCGTTAATATAGGGTATAAAAACTCTGGCTAGTAAAAAGCAGAGCATTTACTGGGTTTTTTGTGCCCAGGATAAACTCTAGGTAAGCCAAAAAATTAGCGGGGAGTCTTTTGGAGTTTTTTTAGGTCGTCGAGGATTTGTTTGCCGTGGCCGATTGGTTTGGCACGTTTGTATTCTTTTGCAACAAACCCTTCTGGGTTAACTATGAATGTTTGGCGCAAAACGCCTTCTTTGCCAAACATCTTTTTACCCCACGCACCGTAAGCCTCTATTACTTTACCTTCTGGGTCGCTGAGTAGCGTAAAGTTCAAACTGTATTTATCGGCAAATTTTTTATGTGAATCCACAGAGTCTTTGCTGATTCCGATAATTTCGGCATCAGTTTGGTTTGCTATGAGTTCGCGTTCGTCTCGTAAACTGCAAGCCTGAGTGGTGCAGCCAGGTGTATTGTCCTTAGGGTAAAAATAAATCACCAGCCATTTTCCGGCAAACTCGGTCAAAGATCGAGTATCACCATTTTGGTCTTTTAGTTTAAAGCCGGGTGCCTTTTTACCGTGCATGATTTTAGTATATACCACCGTAGCCCATTAGCACTTATCTGCAAAATTTGCTATAATTATCATTACCCATGAACCAGCTACAGCAATTATCAACTTTCCAGAGGTTACTCAGGAATTATAAAATATCAGATAAATATCAGACTATTTTGCAGCAAACACCGCTGGTATTGTTGGCCGCAACTACCTCTAGTGGTAGAAACACTATTCTGCGCGAGTTGGTTGAAACGAGCAAGTTTCATTACATCGTTTCTGACACCACTCGCAAGCCTCGGCACAACGATGGGATTTTAGAGCAAAACGGCGTGGAGTATTGGTTTAAATCAGAGGAAGAGTTTTTGAATGGTCTACAAAACGGCGAGTATCTAGAAGCGGCAGTTATTCACAACCAGCAGGCCTCAGGGGTTAGCATAAGGGAGATCGAAAAAGCTCGTAACGCTAGTAAAATCGCCATAACTGATATTGAGGTGCAGGGTGTCGATAAACTAGTGTCACTGAAGCCGGATGCTATATGTATATTTGTGTTGCCACCAAATTTTGATGAGTGGCAACGTCGATTAATACACCGCGGTTTTATGCAGGAAGAGGAATATATCCGCAGGCTTGAGAGTGCAACAAGCGAGCTGACTGCAGCACTAAACAAGCCGTACTACCAGTTTGTAATAAACGATGAGGTAGAAAACGCTGTCGAGCACATCGATGCATTAGCGAAACGGCACAGTACAGATGACGACTATCAAAAGAATGCTCGAAAGCTCGCACAAGAGTTACTTGAAAAAACAAAAGCTTTCTTGAAAACACAGAACTAGCACTCTTGACTTGTGAGTGCCAGCTTTGATACACTAGCACTTGAGGTATCTCAGTGCTATGTTAACAATAAGACAAGAAAAAATACTAGAATCAATCGTAGAGCAGTATGCAGAAGTTGCCAGCCCTGTTGGTAGCAGTTTGCTTGCGAAAGTGTTTGAAGTTTCTTCGGCAACGGTCCGTTCCGATATGGCCGAGCTTGAACGGCATGGCTATATAAAACAGCCGCATACGTCTGCTGGGCGAGTCCCAACCGATAAGGGCTACCGATATTATGTTAATAAAGTCCAGGAGCAGCCAGAGCTAGCCCCAGGCAAACGGGAAGTCCGCGCGCTTTCTGCCCGGGTTGGTAGCGCAGGAATCCCGGAACAAACCATCAAAAGTGCAGTTGATACACTCGTTGAGCTAACTCAGAACCTTGGTATTGCAACCATTGGCAACCAGCTTTACATGAGCGGGCTTGGCAACCTGTTTAGCCAACCAGAATTTATTCATACCGCCGGCAAAGCACAAGAAGTTGCGAGATTGCTAGATAACCTTGAGCCGTGGCTTCGGGAAGCCGCCCCAAATCAACCACTTAATGTGTATATCGGCCAGGAAAACCCGATCGGTCGTGGCGCTGGTTGCAGTTTAATTATTAGCAGGTTTAGAAGCCCGTATTCGGATAGTAGCTATGTGGGTGTGATTGGTCCAACAAGGCAGAGTTACCGCGGGGTAATGGGATTAGTGCAGCGAACGGGGGAAGCCTTAGAGGAAGCACTCTTCTAGAATGTAGAAGATAGAAAACAGAATATAGGGGAATAATAATGACAAAAGACGATAAGCAAAAAGTAAAAGGTAAAAAGGGAGTAGAAGAACTGCACCAGCAGGTCGGTGATCTGACTGAGGCGTTGCAGCGGGAGCGAGCAGATGCAGTGAATCAGCGCCGTTTGCACGACGAGCAGTATGCGCGCTTGCAATCAAGCGTAAAAGCGCAGGTGCTTCAAGAGCTATTGCCGGCAATTGATAATTTAGAACGGGCATTAAAGCATGCGCCAAAGGAGCTTGAAGGAAATGATTATGTAAAGGGTGTGCAATCGGTTGTTAAGCAGTTTGATAAAACATTAACTGACCTAAGCGTAGAGCGCATTCAGACGGTTGGTCATCAGTTTGACCCGAACCTGCATGAGGCAGTCGGCATGGAAGACGGGGCCGGCGAGATTGAAGTTGTTTGCGAGGAACTTCAATCTGGCTACCGCCTTGGCGATTACATTATTCGGCCAGCCATGGTGCGCGTCCGCAGGGAACCTGCGCAGACGCAGCAAAAAGTAGATAGTAACAAGCAAGAAAATAAGGAGGAAAAATAATGGGTAAAATTATAGGAATCGATTTAGGAACAACTAACTCTGCAATGGCAGTAATGCAATCTGGTAAACCAGAAATCATTGCTAATTCAGAGGGAAACCGTACCACACCGAGCGTGGTAGCAATTAATAAAAACAAGGAACGCTTAGTCGGGCAAGTTGCTAACCGCCAGCGAGTTACCAACCCAACAAACACCATTTTTGGTGTAAAACGGCTTATTGGTCGCAAGTTTAGCGACAAAGAAGTCCAGCGTGATATTGACCTCATGCCCTATGAAATCGTTAAAAGCGGCACTGGCGTAAAAGTAAAAATGGCTGATAAAGAATACAGCCCAGAAGAAGTCAGCGCCATGATTCTGTCTAAACTTAAGGCTGATGCAGAGAAGTATCTTGGAGCACCAATAACAGAAGCGGTCATTACCGTGCCGGCGTATTTTGATGATTCACAGCGCCAAGCAACTAAAGACGCTGGTAAGATTGCGGGACTTGAAGTAAAGCGAATTATCAATGAA
>JBGSYV010000041.1:0-1983 GCA_041750695.1 Saccharimonadales bacterium (SeqCode)
CATTGCAGCGTTAAAGTAATTTGCTTCAGCAACTTTTTTAACGTCGGTGGATTCGTCATCATAAACATTAATTTGCTGGGGGTTCGTGGTGTTCGGGGCCTCGTTTTGCAAAACTTGAATGTAAGCTAATTTATCATTCTGCCAGCCAAGTATTTCAAATCGCTCGGCGCGATCAACAATGCTTAACTCGTCTGTTTCAAGATCTACAATCATTAGGCTCTGCAGCAAACTTCCCTGAGGTGAACGCATATTTTCTCTGGTGGAAATCATCGCTATTTTATTTTTAGTCGGATGATTAACTAAAACAATATCGTCCCGCTCCCAACCACTGCCCTCCAGTACCATTTGCTCATTCGCTCCATCGGCATCAATTTTATACAAATCAAACCGGCCAGACCGCCTGCTCATAAACGCATGTTTGTTTTCTGCTACCATTTCTATTTCATTTTGGTCTGTATCATCTGAGGTATCGAATCCTTCCGTCCGATATCCATCGGCTACTATTTCAATCTGGGCGTCATCATCACTCTTAATATCGAGTGTGAGCACTAATTTACCGTTTTCGTCAGAGAAAGCGCTCGCGTCAGTACTCAGCGCCTCTGCTCCTTGCACCGGTAGACCGGATAGAAAATCTGTCACGATAAACGAATACTGAATACCCGTCGGATCTAGGCTTGTGTCATTAAGCGGGTTTGTTCCCCAACCCAAGGTGTGGTTGTATGTTTTTTCTGCAAACGCACGCCGCTGCAAGCTGATTTCTGTATCCCCAAGTTTTAGACCGGATAGTTCTGCTACGCCATTTTCATTTGTTTCTGCTTTTTGATCCTGAATCGATACCGAAACGTTTCTAAGCGGTTGTTGAGTACTCGCATCCAAAACTTTTAGCGATGCACTGCTGCGAACCCCGAATGTATTTAATACAAAATGTCTAGATATTGGTATGACCATCGCGCCCACGATTGCTACGAGCAGCACTAAAATGGTGAGCCGACGAGCCAGTTTATTATGCCACCACGCCTTAAAAAATTCACCGATGCTGCCCCGATGTTTTGTTTTTTCTGGTGGATTTGCATTTTTTCTGGCGGCATCTTCTGCTTTTATAACGGCGTCACTATCAGCTCTTGTGATATCTTCAACTGCTTTATCGAGTTGCTCATCGCCATCAAGCGGCGATACAGAATCGTCTTGGTCGGGCAGCTCACTATCAGTTGAGTTATCAACTGGTTGAGTGGGTTTTGGGGGGACGGGTGTAACTACAGTAATAGCCTCTTTTTTAGCGCCTGGTACCTGTGGGGGACCTGCGGGCTGTTGTAAAGCGGGCGACTCTGTCTTAACTTCAGGCCGCTTCTCTAGCTTAATTGGTTTACTGGCTACAGAATTCCTGGGGTTGATTTGGGGCTTTACTGGCAAAAGTGGGCCGCTCTCTGTTGGTGGCGGACCCATAATCTTCTCCACCTTCTGAGTTAGTTCTTGCTTAATTTGATCAAGCTTTTGTTCGGATTGTTTTTCTTTATTCATGCGTATTTTAACCTTAAGAGGATTATACCAAGAATTGTGATTAAATGTTACACTTGACCCTTAAAAACTACTCTCTAAACGAAAGCTATACTTCTTTAATGAACACTTTTAGAATAAATCTCTTGGAAACCGGCTATCCGCCTACAAATCAATCGTTTAGATTTGTGTTTCAATACTACTAAAAATCTGAGGTGAAAATACAGTGAGTAGGACAACCAAAAGCAGCAATATTGCAATCCATCGGTCTAGCTTTACGCGGCCCTTCAACACAAAGTATCCATAACTCAGCGATAAAACTATATTCAAAACCCCCAAAACTATATAAATACCACCCGGCAAAATAACCCCAAGACCATCCATTTTATGCGCACCCTCACGACCGGCATCAATAAGAATATAAACCGCCCAGCTAAACATTACTAACTGAAGTATACTAACCGCCTTAATAGCATTTTTTAATTTTTT
>JBGSYV010000042.1:0-2835 GCA_041750695.1 Saccharimonadales bacterium (SeqCode)
CGTAAATTCCCCGTTGACGCGTACTCAGGCCACCCTTTTAAATCGGCCCTTTCCCGTCGGCGAGTTAGCTCAGTTGGTAGAGCAGAGGACTGAAAATCCTTGTGTCCTCGGTTCGATTCCGAGTCTGGCCATAGTCTCACCCCCCCCAGTCATTGCGAGGAGCGCGCAGCGCGACGAAGCAATCCCCATCGGTATCAACATCGCCGTGTCGAAGGATTATCGTATGCGTTCAGCGAACGACACACCCGACACTTTCGCTTGTAAATTAATTAAAACTGGATAAACTGCGGCAGCAGTTTTCGATAATCATCTTCAGTAACACATCCCCGAATACTATTTAACATGGCGCATAGATACTTATATGGTTCTATGTTATTTGCTTTACATGTTTCAATAAGCGAGTAAAGCGTGGCGCCCGCTTTTGCACCCGAAGGGCTTCCCATAAAGAGCCAATTTTTTCGACCAAGTGCAAAAGGACGAATGGTATTCTCTAGTAGATTATTATCGATTTCGATGCGGCCATCGCTTAGATAATTAGTCAGGTCAGTCCAATGATTCAGGCAATATCGTATCCCTTTCCCGATTTTTGCTTGTTCTGACGTTTTAGTCAGATGATGGTCTAGCCAGATTTTGAAAGCATCGAGCACTGGTTTTGATTCATCTTGTCGGAGTGCATAGCGCGCTTCAGCGGATAAGCCATTTTCCCTAGCAGTTTTTTCAATCTTATACAGTTTTCGGTAAAATTTAATGGCTTCTGTTGCAAGATTTGTACCTTTGGCAAGTTTTACTAATTCAGCAAAAGGGCGCCTCGCATGTGCGTGGCATCCAACAGAGATAATGTCTTTATTTTTATCTGCCCAGTTATAACCAGAATAAGCATCGCTTTGCAGGTATCCCTTAAATCCTGTTAAAAACTGCTGCGCATGATAACCACCACGAGTTTCATGATATTCATAAACAATACTGAGCTTATCGCCCCCGCCACGATAGCACCACATGTAGGATTTTGTACGATTATCGCGACCAACTTCATCTAATACTTGAACGGTCGTTTCATCAGCTTGTGTGTAATCGTAGGCAATAATATGATTTCTGAGTAACTTTACTAAGGGCTCGCACAACTCAGCCACTTTTAACACCCAACCACACAGACTGCTTCTCGGTATATCAATTTCCATTCGTTCCCAGATAGTTTCTTGCCGATAAAGTGGGATGTGATCGCAATACTTAGAGATGATGGTCTGCGCTACTAATTCTGGTGTTGCGATACTCTTTGGTAATAACAATAGTGGCATCGGCGCAATCTTGACATTTTCTTGACAAGGTTTGCAGGCATACTTTGGTCTTACATGCTGAATAACGCTGATTTGAGCTGGAATGTATTTCAATTGCTCGCTGATTTCCTCGCCAATGCGCACCAGATTCTCACCGCAGGCGCATATTTTTTCCGAATCGGTGATGTCATGCGTTATTATTTCACGCGGAAGATAAGCTGGCAGAGGACGACGGCCGGGATGCTTTTTTCGGGTGTGTGATTTAACTGTCACATCCTCATCAAGCTGTTCAAGTACTTCCTCTGGCAGCTCAACTCCGGCCTCATCAAATAAATCAGATTGAAGCACATTCTTTTCCGATGATGGTGCAAAACGTTGTTGTTTTGCTAAGCGTATTTCCTCTATCAAACAAGCATATTTTTGTTTGTATATGGCAAGCTCACTTTTTTCATCATTTAATGATTGGTGCAAGTAAATAATGATATCTTTTAAAGCGTCTTGCGATTTTGGTAGATTTTTAATATCAATTTTCATGTGCGTAATATAACAAATAGCAGTTATTTTTACGAGGTTTTTTAGCAATAATTTTCAATTTGACTAGGGGTCATCGTGTCTAATCGTGAGTACTTATCGCTAGCCAATAACCAGTTAAAATGTTCTCGACTCATCTCGATATGACCTTGGGCATCTCTAGCAAAAACAAAGCGACCTTTCTCAAGCCTTCTATACCAGAGTGTAAAACAATTTGTTTCGTAGTAAAGCGCTTTCAATTTATTACCGCTTTTTCCTCGAAACAAAAACAGGCTTCCATCGATTGGATTCATTTTGAGATCTTCCGAGATAAGCACGCAAAGTGTGTCTATTGATTTTCTCATATCTACCGGTTGAGTATAAAAATATATTTTCATATCATCCGCTATTAGCATGATAAAAATACTCCTATTAATTCTTTTATGCGTGACGATTCAATTTCTGACGGAAATGCGAATTGAAATCCATTGGGTAATATGACACGCATCTCGTTAATGGCTGCCTGTTGATTGACTTTTACTGGAACGAATGTGCTAGGCGGATTTTTTGAGGTTCTCTGTTCTGGTTTGAGCGCCCCTCGGTAGTAGCTAAATTGCGCCAGTGATAATTCGTTTTGTTTGCAAAATTCTACTTGCGATAAGCCGCTTATTTCATATTCGGCAATTAATGTTTTCCATTTGTCCCGTTTGGCCTGTTGGTCTGTGTTATTCATATGCATTACCCCTGTGAATGAGTGGAGCTTGCAGAATGCGGCAAATTCATTAAATTAAAAAGGTGGGGTTGGTCTGACGCTTACTTTGAGAAGGCTGTATAGTTATTTCTACGTTATCAAAAAAAGCGTTGCTTGGCGTTGCTCTTGTTCTTTGATTTTCTTCAATTAGCATCCTAACTAAATTACTAGTTACAATATCCTGAAAACTTTTAGCAAGTTTGGCATCGTAGGCTTCACGTTT
Organism: Saccharimonadales bacterium (SeqCode); assembly: GCA_041750695.1. Classification (GTDB taxonomy): domain Bacteria; phylum Patescibacteriota; class Saccharimonadia; order Saccharimonadales; family JAGQNJ01; genus JBGSYV01. Next base: position 2,759 of record JBGSYV010000042.1, read on the forward strand.
TGCTGGAGTAGAAAAAGCATCCTGAGCAGCCTTCATATTGCGAAGCATGCTAGTTTCTTGGAATAATGAACGACGGA
>JBGSYV010000043.1:0-2721 GCA_041750695.1 Saccharimonadales bacterium (SeqCode)
GGTGCAATATGAAACGTTCCAACAACTGCAGTGTTATCTGGCGCTAAGGATACAACACGCCCCGCCAAAAGTGGGCTATGTGGCATTTGTATGTGTAAAACATCGAATGCTTCGCGGTTGAGCATTTCATAAATTTTCCGGGGCGAAGCAGGCAGGGGAACACGTAAACGGTTTTTATTAAACTTCACTGAGACATTTTTGCCAAGTGAATGGACGGGCGAAATATCAGATCGGGAGGTGCTGCTTGCTAGATAATGAACCTCATGCCCTTGTGAGCTCATCCACCTGCCAATTGCTAAAACATATTGTTGGACACCATCGGTGCTGTCCAGTGAATCATCAAGTACGTATCCAATTTTCATAATTATCTAACACTACTATATCAATGTTTGTGCTGTTTGATCGCTTGTTTATACAAAACCTCGTATTGGTCAACAATCTTGTCATACGAAAATCGTTCAATATACGTTTTAGCCCACTTTTTCCAGGCGTCCCTAAGTGGTTCGTCTTCTAGCATGAGCTGCAACCGCATAGCAAACTCCTGGGCGTCTTTTGGACTTACCAGAGATATTCGCCCGGTTTCTGCTAATACCGCCCTATAGCCAGGATTATTAGCGGCCACAACCACCGCACCGCTCGCCATAGCTTCTAAGAGTACAATGCCAAAGCTCTCTCCATAAGGCGCAGGCGAACAAAATACTGCACATTCCTGCATGAAACGAATTTTAGTTTCATTATCAACGTAGCCTTCAAATTGCACTCCGCGGATTTTATTATCAGAAACATATGACTCAAGCTTATCTTTGTCGGGGCCATCTCCGGCAATAATTAATTCTGCATCAGGAAAGTTATTTTTTAATACCGCGAATGCCTTTAGTAAGTACTTCACCCCTTTGCGCCGCTCTAATCGGCCAACATAAAGAATGGTATTTGGGCGGCTTTTTACTGACGTAGGTGGAGCAAAGCGCTTAGCGTCAATGCCATTGGGAATAATATGAATCGAGTCGTCAGTAAGCGACGTAACGTATTCTTTGGCAGCCTCTGATACAGCAGTTAAAGTGTGAAGGGATTTCAAAACCGATTTGGTGTAAGGGGTAATCACTTTTTCAATCGTTTTGGCCATCATGGTTTCAGGTAATTTTGCATGAAAAGTAGCAACGTTTGCGGTTTCTGAGCGACCTAGGATTTGGCGGCTCAGAATCGGTACCCAAGGCTCATGAAAATGAAGAACATCAAATTTTTCTTTTTCTAACAGTGCATCAAGCTCGGCACCATCCACGCTAACTGATACTTGTGCGGTGGTATGAAACAGTGATTTTACGTCGGTTGATGATCCAATAAGTACGATTCCATCCGTCTCAGCGATAGATACGTTTCGAGGACGTGGGGTAATAATAATGGCTTGGTGGCCGCGCTTTATTAGCTCGTCTTTAATTGCCAGCACACCTTCTTGTACGCCACCACCTCGAAATATATTATAGGGGCAAACTAACCCAATTTTCATAATTACCTATTATTATATCACTAAAAATTAGGCTTTGGCGTTTAACAACGTTCTAATCTTACGCGGAATAAACACGGCTGCTTCTTTTTTACCAGCTACCACTGTTGGTGCATGGGCGGGGACCTGGGCTACAATTTTGTTAAAGTCTTTGTAAATCACACGCATGTGTTGCTCAACAGTGTGTTCGTCTAAATAGCGATCAGCACTAACACATACGTGCTGGACGGTTAGTGGAACTTGCTTGCTACACAAATCAAGTCGCAACATTTCACCAAGTGTTTTCATGTGCGTACGAAAATCATTATTTTGCCATAAGGTAGCTTCAAAATCGATACGCTTAACTAATTCAGCATTATCAGCATCTTTTAGTTTGCTGTGCTTACCGGCAGCCAGTTTATAAGCCGCTTTAATGAAGGGTTTTCTTAAGATTACTGTCTTTACAACAAACGCGCTTGATTTGCGAGAAAAAACGACCGAACTGCTCTTCAAAAGTGCAGTTGTGCCGCCCCCAAAAGTAAAGTCGTTTTTGTGCGTAAAGCCAACCACGCTTACCAATAAATCAACCCTGGCAGCCAAATCAGGATATTTCTGTAGCATTCTGGTAACTACCACGAATCCAAATGATGCGCCGATGATAGTTAGCCTTCGGCGTTTATAGCGTAATTTCACAAAAGATGCCAGATAATCGGCGTAGGCATCAATCGTTGGCTCCCGGCGGATTTTATAAAAGCTCTCCATACCACCAAATCCTGGTAAGTCGGGCATCGTAATATTACCATACCGGGATAAATCCTCCACAAACCCAAACATGCGCTCCAAACTAGAGTGATGGCCATACACCATCAAAATTTCACGACGCTTTTTAACATTTGAGGCCGGTACGCGGAGCATCCTACCACGCAAACGATTCATCCTGAGTGGTGCAATGTATTCTGATGGTGACTTTTGATTTATTTTTGGCATAGCTAGTTAGTTAGTTAAAACTGTACGGGAAAACAGAAGTAATCGCAAGAATAAGCGCAATGTTTTGTTATACTATTTGCATGCGTAAATCTTCAGCCGCAATCCTAATCGCAACAGTACTAATAGTCTCAGCGATATATTGGTTTGTTTTACAGGTCAACCATCAAATTCGACAAAGCAGTGAATCTGGTTCACCGAGTTCTACAAATCAACAAGAAAAATCAGAACCCGCGTTCGATAAAACCAAATACTCA
>JBGSYV010000044.1:0-1756 GCA_041750695.1 Saccharimonadales bacterium (SeqCode)
GGTTAACAGAATTGCCGAGCACGGGCAGGTGGTGTAATTTTCCTCTAGGCGATGTGCAGATAGGCTATATTGGTCAATAATTTTTTGCCTAAGCGCCAAAAATTGATATAATTAAATCCTAGTATGCTTACACATGGTACTAGACAAGAATGCGAACCGCCCCACGGCGGTTTTTTTATATATGACTCAGAATTTTTAGAGACAGCAGAACAATTACTTCTACATTATGAACGGGCAAAAGAAGTTTCAAAATCAGCCCGAAACGCACTACTTAGTTGCTCTGGCCCAGAGCAAATTTTAGAAGATAGGGCCCAGCTTACTGATTATGTAAGACAGGTCAGTGCTCCGTATGTTGAAAGGCGGGCCGTGCAGCATACATTTTTAGGCAAGCTCGCCGCGGAAGGCTCAGATGAGGCAGAAACAGAAAAGATCAGAAAACAAACCAAAAGCTATTTAGATAAGCTATATAACGGATCAGATATTTTACGACCAGACAAAGTAACCTATTACGGTGTGTTTGTCGTTATGAACCTTATTGGCATACGCATCCCGACAGGGCTTGAAGATGACGAAGTGGACCCACGGGTAAGGAATCGAGTTGTTCATTTGCAACGCTTAAGTGAGCTCGCGGGCTTGGAAGGAGATGCCGCGACACTGGTTATGCGTCGTGGAGAGCGTGCCCGTGATTCTTTGCTTCAGCATATGCACGATAATAACCTAGACGATGTGATGCTGGCGGAGAGGCAATACACCAAGATGCCCAATCCGTATAATCAGGATGAATTATTGGTTGCCCAGGACGGTCACGCTCAAAAACGGGTAGTATTTGCCGACTTTGTTTTGCCCGCGGGATTTGATGGACGCAGGAATGCAGGGCTGAAGGATTACATCGATTTGTTAAATGACGCTATGCAGGCTGGTTAAATCTGGTATATTTCCGGTATGAGTATTGATTCGGCTAAAAACACTTATATTGTTGCGGTTTCTGGGGGAGTGGACTCAGTCGTGCTTTTGGATATGCTGACGCGTGATCAGCAAGAAGCAAAAGGCAAAAAGAAAAACGCAAAAAGAAAAACGCAAAGAGGTTTTGAAAAAGAACAACAGCCTGTTTTAAATGCTCTATCTTTTTCCCTTAAACCCAAAGCCTCATTCATAGTGGCGCATTTTGATCACGGTATTCGCCCGGATTCGGCCAAAGATTGTGAGTTTGTAGCTCAGCTTGCTAAAAAGTATCAATGTTCATTTGTGTCAGAAAAAGCAAATTTAGGCCTAAATGCGAGTGAAGAAGCCGCTCGAACTGCCCGGTACAAGTTTTTAGAAAATACAAAAAAAACTCATAATGCTGCGGTGATACTCACCGCTCACCACCAGGATGATGTGCTTGAAACAGTCTTTATTAATATTCTGCGCGGAACGGGCCGGAAGGGCTTAAGCTCGTTGCAAAGTCGCCCTGGCATCCTTCGCCCACTGCTTGGATTGGATAAACCAACCATTATTCAGTATGCTCGCGAACATGGTTTGGCCTGGCGGGATGATCCAACCAACAATCAAGATATTTACCTGCGAAACTGGGTTAGAAAGAACATCATTCCTGAAATGAGTGCTCAGCAACGTCAAAAACTAGTTAATTCCCAAAAAATGGTCACGAACATTAATAAAGAGCTGGATGGTATTCTTGCTACACAAATCCAGCAATATTCGAGTGATCAAAAACAGTCATTGAGCCGGAGCTGGTTGATATCACTACCCCATGTAA
>JBGSYV010000045.1:0-2935 GCA_041750695.1 Saccharimonadales bacterium (SeqCode)
TGTTCATCGTTTCGGCTGGCGATTTTATTGTTTGTTCAGTAAGCATTGAAGGGAACTATCAAAGTTTTGCTCGAACAATTCTATCTTTCGTGAGCTACCCAGAGATAAATACTGTATCGAACCAATCCTTAGCAGAAGATGAAAACGAAACCTGCATTGAAGTTGAGATGGAAGAAAATCAAATACGATCGCTCGTGTTCGGACAGGCACTACAAGACTGAGCTAATTGATAGTTAATCGCACTGTTGCGGCAATGAATGGCAGTGCCCTCACTGATTTGCTTTTTTATAGACGAATAATAGTTGACTAGCTTGCAAACTTGGAGTATTAATTATAATTACTAATTAATGGAGGGTGCTTATGAACGCAAATGCGTTACAACCAATGTGGGAATCGTTGGTCTTACGAGGTATGGCCGGAATTTTATTCGGGCTAGCTGCCGTATTTTGGCCAGCACTAACGGTGGTAGTTTTGGTGTATATCTTTAGTATATACGTTTTGGTAAACGGCATGATTGACATCGTGCAAGGAGTAATGAGCCTGTTTAGTAAAAGGCCGTGGCTGCTTACATTGCTACTTGGGATTGGTGGCGTCGGGGTTGGGTTGTTTTTGATCCGTCGGCCAGCTATTTCGATTGCGACCTTTGTGCTAATCGTAGGTTTGGCACTGATTGTTCGTGGAGTGTTTGAATTTGTTATGGCACTTACCGAGCAGCCAAGCGCAACCTACAAAACATTGATGATCATTGGCAGCGCACTGTCAGTTATTGTCGGTGTGGCAATTCTACTGCACCCACTAGAGGGCGGGTTAGCGTTCGTATGGCTACTAGGACTCTACGCATTAATCACCGGGCCGATTTGGATTGCGCTCGGGGTTGATACAAAGCGAGTACTAGAACTTGGCACTAAAAAACGAAAATAAACAGCTCAAAAAAACTATTAAACCACCGGCAGTAAAAACTGCTGGTGGTTTTTTTAATGATGATAGGGAAGCCCGTGCAAAATTGAGAACGTTCGATACAGTTGCTCGGTAAGTAATACTCGAACAAGCTTATGCGGGAAGACTAGCGGCGATAGTGATAGTACAAAATCAGCTCGAGTCCGCAGTGCATCATCCACGCCATAAGCCCCGCCAATTATAAATACTACTTGATTAGCAGCTTGGTTTAATGCCTGCTCAACAATCCCAGCCAACTTCTGATTGGTAACTTGCACGCCAGTTTCATCAAGCAAAATAACATAATCGTTCGGCCTTAATTGATTTGCAATTGATTTGCTTTCGGCTATTTGTTGAGCAGAAACCGAATCGCCTGATGCATGCGGCAAAAACTGCCACTCAATACTTACCCAACGTTTCATCCGAGATTCATATTGATCGATAATACTTTTTGCAGCTGCATCGTCCTGTTTGCCCACGCTAATTATCTTGATTTTATTCATGGCGCAAAGCTTCAATCGGATCTTTGTGGGCCGCCCGGACTGCTGGTGCTACCCCAAAAATTACCCCAACACTGATCGATACTAAAACGGCAATGGCGATAACTGGCAAAGAAATCACCGGAGTTAAATCGGTCGAAACCCTTATAATAAAATTAACTACCAGGGAAAGTAGCACGCCGATTATACCGCCCATAAAACTTAATAAAACAGCCTCTATCAAAAACTGGCTGGTAATTTGACGAGTGGTCGCACCAACCGCCTTTCTAACGCCGATTTCGCGGGTGCGTTCGGTAACTGAAACTAGCATGACATTCATGATTCCAATGCCGCCAACAACCAAAGAGATTGCTGCTACGCCAGATACCATGGCCATTACCAGGCTCAATGTGTTATTGGTGGAGGCCAACGTTTCATCTTGCTGCATTACGGTGAAATCTTCCTGACCGCCACGGGTTTCAAGCAGCTTTTCTTCTATCAGCTTTTGAATTGTTGCTGGGTCAACATCTTCCGTTGGTCGCGCAAACAATTGAAAAACCTGGGTAGTACCTTCATTCAACGTTTGGCCGGTTATATAGGGGATAAAGATGGCGTTGTTCAGATCGGTGCCCATAAACTGTTGCTGCTGAAAGTCGCCCATTACACCCTTAACAACGAACCGTTCACCACGTAACTCAAACGATTTACCGACTGGAACGTTTTCTCCAAATAATTCGGCGGCTACGTTTTTACCAATTGCGGCGAAGTTACGCCCAGCATCGTTCTCATTAAAAAACTGTCCGAACTCCACCGGCTGGTTGGTCGCTTCTGGGTACGTTGCGGTTGTGCCGACAACTAACGCTCGAGGTAATTCTCTTTCCTGATAGCTCGGCAGTCCACTAATGATGCTTAACGGAGTCGCATCTGCAACTCCCTCGGTACCCATTACTGCCTGAACATCACGATCAGTTAGGAGCCTCGTTACTGGCGTGAAAATCGGACTGGTTGCCGAAACATCCGACGCTGCCGATTCGCCAAATTGTCCAGGTCGAATAATAATTAAATCGTCACCAAGCTTAGTTATTTGTGAGCTAATCTGCTGTTTGACACCCTCACCAAGACTAACCGTAGTAATGACCGCCATAACGCCAATAATGATTCCAAGCATCGTCAAGAAACTGCGCCAGCGATTGCTGCGGATAGAGTCTCGAGCCAGCCGGACATTACTATTGAACAGTATCATTTCTTCTTATCCTTGGGCTTAGTTTTTGGCTTTGGCTTTTTTATCACCACTTTGCTTTTTCTGACTTTGCGGCGCTTGGTTTTGGTCTTTTTGTCCGCAGCAAGATCACCAGGAATATTTTTCATAAGCTCAGAAACACCGGCTGCGTCGTCTGTACTTGATCGTTTGGATACAAAATACATACTTTTTTGGAGCAGGTTTGGAACCCGGCCTATCGCGCTTTTTTCATCATGAATGATCACACCATCTTGCATATAAATAACCCGGTTGGCGTAGC
>JBGSYV010000046.1:0-9791 GCA_041750695.1 Saccharimonadales bacterium (SeqCode)
AAAACTCAGATCAGAGCCAATATTTTTCTCCAACCATTTCCAGTTGGCTTGAAACCATTTCCAAGTTTTTTCTTTAGCGTGTCGGTTAGCAAACGAATAAGCAACCCAGTACGTAATATCTTGCAATCGGACCTGTTTTGAAGTAATCATAGAAAGGGCCGGGTCAATTAAATGAGGTTGTTCAAAGCTACAGATAGCCATTGCCAGAGTGGTACGAACTTCGCTGTTTGATTCGGAGTTATGTAATTTTATGAACTTCTTAAACGTTTTATCATCGCCGTTTCGAGCACTGGTGCCCCAGATTACAGAGCGTAAATCTGGCTCAATGTCTGTCGGCAGTTTCATTGCCTCGAATCTTTGGCTTATATCTGATAGAACTGGTGGAACATCAGCGGAGGCAGCTAAGCCAAGAATGGTAGGTCGTAGCAAGGTGTCAAAGTATGGTTCATTTTTAGCCGGCTTCCAACCAAGCCGTTTTAGTTCGGAGTTAACTAACCTGGCAATGGTTGGCTTCAGTTTTTGCCGGATTATTTCGTTATCCCCAAAGACTGAACGTATCTCAACTAAGTTTCCTGCAATGATATCCCAAACAGCTGCATTTTGCTCGTTCTTATATGAGTCTAATAAAGAAAAAGCGTTGGAAAGAGGCACGTAGCCGGCTTTGCTGGATTCGAAGATGTCGCTGAGTAGTCCCAGTCGATCTTGGGCTGAAAACTCTCCAGACTCTAGGCGCCGAGCAAGTGTTGCGTAATGGTCGTTGTTATAAACAGTCCGATAAAAACCAGCTTGGTTGGCATTGAATTTAATTTTATTGGTACTTGTTGATTTGGATTGCAGCGATGATGTATCAAAAATCTGAGCATCAAATTCCGATGATAGCAGGGGAATTGGCCAGATTTGGTGATCGTGCGTTGAATCTGGCCCGGCAAGATTAAACCGAGATTGTTTTAAGCCAACCGAATCACCTGAGACATCGGCATGAATAATCGGGAAGCCAGGCGTACTGGTCCAGGCCTGCATGAACTTGCGTACAGGTTTTTTTGTTACCTCTTCAAACGCGGCCCATAAATCAACCGTGTCAGTGTTTGAAAATTGATGTTTTTTTAGGTAGTATCGTAAACCCTCACGGAAAGGTTTAGCCCCGAGATACTCGTGAAGCATATGGATTACACTTGAACCTTTTTGGTAGCTGATAGCGTCAAAAATTGAGCGAATTTCATCTGGATGGTGAATCGGAACTTCAACGGGGTGAGTGTTTTTTAGCGCATCTGATTTGAACACCGGCTGTTGTTCATCTGAAATGAACTGTGTCCAGATATTCCACTCAGGAAATATGGTGTCAATGGCCATGTATTCAATCCAGCTGGCAAAGCCTTCGTTGAGCCACAGATCGGTCCACCATCGCATGGTGACAAGGTTGCCAAACCACTGGTGGGCGAGTTCGTGTGCTACCACCATTGCTACAAATTGTTTAGTACCAACGCTGGTGTTCTTTGGGTCAACAAGCATGCATTGCTCGCGGAATGTTATGCAGCCCCAGTTTTCCATAGCACCACTGGCAAAGTCAGGAAGAGCAACCAAATCACACTTTTCTAGTGGATAATCTAAACCAAAGTAGTCATTATAAAACTCTAAGCACTTAACTGCTACATCAAGAGCGAAGCCGGTATGTGCCGTGTTATCAGGAGTTGCGTAGGCGCGAACGATAGTGCCGGTTTTGGTTTTGGTTTCTTTGAAGTCCATTTCGCCAAACACAAAAGCCAACAAGTAGGTCGACATTTTTGGGGTTGTTTCAAATGTTGTGGTGGTTGTTTTGGAGTCATGTTTTTGGGAATGAACGGGAGTGTTTGCAATAACCGGTTCGCCTTTTGGCGTAGTTAAAATTAGGTCAAATGTGGCTTTAGCTTCTGGTTCATCAACACAAGGAAATGCTTCTCTGGCATGGTGACTTTCGAATTGGGTTGCGATTAGTTTCTTCTCTTTTTTATCATGAACAAAATTGCACGGATAGATACCGTCCATGGCGGGTGTAATTTTACCTGAGAATTCTAGCTCAACTGAATATTCTCCGGGGTAGAGATCTTGTTCTGTGTGCAAGCGCACCTCGTCACAACCAGCATGATTGTTTATCCGATCAACCTTAATGGTTTCGGATAATTTTTTTTGGCGACGGATAACTGTAGCTTTGGTGACTCGTAGATTTTTCTGGTGAAACGTTAATCTGCGGGATGGCCGGCTTGTCTTTTTGCCGTGGATTGTAACGGTGCCGGTGAATTTCATTGTATCTCGATCAGGAGTAAGTTGTAGTACATAATGTTCAGGTTTGAAATCGGCATATAAGTGTTTTATAGATTTGCTCATACCGAGTATTCTATCACGAGTGATATGTAATTGATTTTTTGCGTTAAGTAGCGTACAATAGACTTATGTAAGTCGGCCGGAATTGGTCGACTTTTTTCATAGATATATCAATAACGAAAGGAATTATATGGAACTTGACATGAAACAACTTGCGTTGGCAGTTAGAACCATCGCAGAAGAAAAGAACCTACCAGAAGAAACAGTACAGTCAGTGGTTGAAAGCGCACTTGCCGCGGCTTATCGGCGTGATTATGGCGACCGGGATCAAGAAATACGTATCACTATGAATTTAAGTAATGGTGATGTTGATGCGTATATTTCAAAGGAAATTGTTGAGTCGGTAAAGAATCCAGCAGTGGAAATCGACCTTACCCAGGCGCAGGTAATGCGTAAAAATGCTGCAGTTGGTGAAACAATTGAAATTCACGAAAAGGTTGAAAAGTTCGGTCGGGTGGCAGCACAAACAGCAAAACAAGTTATCTTGCAACGACTCCGTGAAGCCGAGCGAGAAATCATACTAACTGAATATGAAGATAAAATCGGAACAGTTATTAACGGAATTGTTTCTCGTGTTGAAGGCAGAATGGTGCGTGTAGAGCTTGGGAAAGCCCAGGGAATCATGCCGCCAAGTGAACAAATTCAGGGCGAACACTACTATCCAGGCCAACGGGTTAAAGTGTACTTAAAAGATGTTGAACGCGGGCATCGCGGCCCACAACTTGTGGTGTCTAGAGGTAACACGGAGTTTGTAGAGTGGCTGTTCCGTTCTGAAGTTCCAGAAATGGAAAATGGTGCGGTTGAGATTAAAAACATTGCAAGAGAAGCCGGCGTTCGTACCAAGCTTTCAGTTGCAAGCACCGTTCCCGGAGTAGATCCAGTTGGTACTTTTGTTGGCGGCCATGGCACCAGGGTTAATGCGGTCATGAGCGAAGTTGGTGAACAAGAAAAAATTGATATTGTTGTTTGGGATGGAGATACCACTCAATACATTAAGAATGCTTTGAGCCCTACAAAAGTAAGTTCAGTTAAGATCGATGAAGCCAATAAAAAAGCAACCGTTAGTGTTGATAACGACCAACTTAGTATTGCAATCGGTAAAAGCGGTCAAAATGTTCGGCTCGCAAGCAAGTTAACAGGCTACGAACTTGACATTGAAGAAACAAAACCAGCAAACGAGCAAGTAGCTGAAGAAAAGCCAGCAGAAACTAAACCAGCAGCTGCTGCAAAAGAAAGTGGTGGTGCTAAGCCAAAAAATAAACTAAAACGAAAGTCAGAACTCGAAAATACTTTGCTTGAAGCGATTGAACAGCACGGAGAATAACCGTGTCAGAGCGTTGTCCCTTGCAAGGAATGAAGTGGTATGCTGATATACCTGAAGCCTGTATAGATCAATGTGAAGATGTATGGGAAGAAGTCATCGAGCAAAATGTGACAGACGGCGAATATGACGTATTTAGATCAAGTTCTGATGACTGTGACGTGCATGACAGTGCATGGCTAGAGGGTTCTGATCTTGTTCTGCAACGAATTGAGACGGGCGACATGTCTAGACGCTCAGTCGGTATTCTTGACTTATGTTCTAGCTGCGGAGAGCAATACGGATTGCAAAGCTATAAGTTCATCTGCCCGTACGATAACATTTGATTTCTAATGACTGACCTTTACTGAATTTGCGTAAAAAACAGACAAGCACGCCCAAGAAAAAAAGCAACTTAGCACTCTTGACTTGTGAGTGCCAGGTTTAGTATTATTATAAGTACTAATAACCGGCCGCACAGAGCTATGAATATTAGACTAAACTTTTAAGGACACAAGCATGTTACCAAGTTCAGATGACTTTCAAGATTTTCTTACCCACTTAACTGATAATGCTCTCCAGAGCTTACGCCATGCTGATGCAATTGCCCGCACCGCAAACAGTGCTTACGTCGGCACCGAACATCTCTTACTAGGCGTCTTGGCTCAAGAGTCATCTATTGGTGCTAAAATTCTCGGTGGTGCTGGGATAACACTCGACCGCGCTCAAATTGCACTAAATATTACGCCAAAAAACGTAATGGTGAATATGGGTGCAAAGGGCCTCAGCGAAACAGCAAAACTAACTTTGCGTATGGCCTACGATATTTCGCAGGATTTCAACCAAGATTACTGTGGTACCGAACATATTCTTTACAGCATCCTTAGCCAGAAAAATGCTCGCGCCACCATTTTATTACAAGATATGGAAATTAACGTTGCTGCAATTGTCAGCGAAATCGAACAATTCTTAAATAGACAGCAGCCAGGTCAAGGCGGTGAATCAAGCGGTCCTCAATCTACCCGGCGGCACATGAAAAAGGTTCGGAAAACAGCACTGGACTTCTTTGGCACCGATCTGACTGAAATGGCTCGTAATAACAAGATTGATCCAGTCATTGGACGCAACGAACAAATTCGGCGAGTCATTACCGTTTTAAACAGGCGCACAAAAAACAACCCTGTTTTAACCGGTGAACCCGGTGTTGGTAAAACAGCTATTGTTGAAGGCTTGGCGCAACGTATTGCGCAAGAAGACGTTCCTGATAGCCTGCTGGATAAACGCGTTGTAATGCTCGATTTAGCAGGTATGATCGCCGGCACCAAATATCGTGGCGAGTTTGAAGAGCGTCTTAAAAAGGTTATGAGCGAACTCGAAAATGATAAAAAAACGATTATATTCATCGATGAGCTACACCTCATAGTCGGCGCTGGTAGCGCAGAAGGGGCTATGGATGCTGGCAATATACTTAAGCCAGCCTTAGCACGCGGGAAAATTCAACTCATTGGTGCGACCACCACAACCGAATACGTAAAGCATATTGAAAAAGATTCAGCTCTAGAGCGAAGATTTCAACCAATTCAAGTTCCAGAAGCAACCACTGGTGAGACACTATCCATTTTAAAGGGGCTCCGTAAACACTATGAAAAGTTCCACAATGTAAGTTTAAGCGATGAAGTGCTTGAAGATACCGTTCAGCTATCTAAGCGATATATTCGTGATCGGTTTATGCCAGACAAAGCCCTGGACTTGCTGGATGAAACAGCCGCTCATTTACGGCTTGATAAAGGTAGAACTCCACCACGTGTTCGCAGATTGCAAAAGGAGCTACGACTTGTTAACACTCGAATTGACGAAGCAGTCGAGAGTGAGAATTACGAGAAAGCTGCAAAATTCAAAACTCGCTCAAGTCAGATTCAAGATGAATTGAAAAACATGCGCGCGAACACTAAAACGGCTAAAGTCATCACGGTAACTAGTAATGATATTGCTGAGACGGTATCGCGAATCACCGGTGTGCCGGCTCAAAAAGTAATTCGTTCTGAAGCAAAATATCTAATTAATCTCGAAAAACGGCTTAACTCGTTCATCGTTGGTCAAAATGAGGCACTTGAGGTGGTCTCCAAAGCCATCCGCCGCAATCGTTCAGGTGTTAGTAGTGAAAAACGCCCAATTGGTTCATTTGTATTCTTAGGACCAACCGGAGTTGGTAAAACTGAGCTTGCTAAGGTTCTTGCCCGTGAGTTTTTTGGTTCCGAGGATGCGCTAATTAAAATTGATATGAGTGAATTTGGTGAACGGCATAATACTGCCCGTTTGGTTGGTGCGCCCGCCGGATACGTTGGGTATGATGAGGGTGGACAGCTAACAGATAAGATTCGCCGCCAACCGTACAGCCTGGTTTTGTTTGATGAGATAGAAAAGGCTCACCCGGATGTATTCCATATGCTGCTACAAATCTTGGAAGATGGTACGCTGACTGACGCCAAAGGTCGAAAAATTGATTTCACGAACACAATTATCATCATGACTAGTAATCTTGGTGCTGATAAGCTTCAAAAAGAGGTTTCACTTGGCTTTGAAGCTAAGAATCGACAACAACAAAAGGACCTTGACCAGTTACATGACGAAAATAAAGATAAAGTGTATGAAGAACTCCGCAAAATGATGCGGCCTGAAATGCTTAACCGAATCGATAAAACCGTCGTATTCCGTGCTTTAACTAAAAAAGATGTTACGAAAATTTTTGATCTACAAATCGAGGAGCTGAAAAAACGCTTAACAAAGCACGGATTAAGCGTTCGTGTATCGCCAAGTGCTAAACGATTTTTGCTTGAAAAAGGGTATGATCAACAAAATGGTGTTCGCCCAATGCGACGACTCATTCAGGACACGCTAGAAGATGACATCGCAAACGGACTACTTGATGAAACCTATAAAAAGGGTGACATTGTGGACGTCTCGGTGAAGAACAAACAACTGGTGTATAGCGCTAGTAACGAATAGCTTTTCGTAAATTAGTCTAAACCGCTTATAATTAATCTTATGCACGATGCTAAGAAGCTACTACTTACCATAGCGCTGTTTTTTGTAGTCATAGCTGGCGGTATGTATGCTTGGTCGCAAAGATATACTGTTTATGACTGGGCGCAGCTGGTTAATTACGAACCACCAGCTGAAATTGCAGCGATTGCCGATAGAACAACCATGACGGATCAGGGTAGACGATTATTTTATGTCGCTGATCCACAGATTGCTGATCGCGATACATTTAATGCGAATTGCCGGGTTCAAGAGTTTACAATTATTTTAGGGTGTTATATTGGCGGCGATAAAATTTATCTTTATGATATTGACGACCCGCGTCTTGATGGAATTGTCGAAGTAACGGCTGCTCACGAAATGCTCCATGTTGCCTATGAAAGATTGTCGCCAAGTGAAAAAACACGAGTGAATGGATTGCTAAGTCAGGCTTTTGAGGGTATTACCAACGAACGTATTCTTAGCAACATCGAGCAATATAGAAGTGTTGATCCTGACGTTGTGCCAAATGAGTTACATTCAATATTAGGCACAGAGGTTCGGAGCTTGTCGCCCGAACTAGAGGGCTATTATCAGCAGTACTTTGAAGACCGCCAAGCAGTTGTAGCACTATCTTCACAATACGAAACTGAATTCACCAATCGCCAGCGCCAAGTTGAATCACTTGAAGCGCAACTTACGCAGTTGAAACAAGCAATCGATTCAGGCCAAGCTCAGTTAGCAACAAGGCTATCACAGATTCAATCTCAGCAATCTGAACTCAATCGGTTGGAAGCCAGTGGGCAGTTCGCGCAGTATAACCAGTTAGTAAGCCAGTATAATCAGAATGTAAACATATACAACCAACTGGTTACTACAACCGGCTCACAGATAGAACAATACAATCAACTTGTTAAGCAATATAATGATATTACTCTGGAAGTGAACGAACTAGTCGATGCCATAGATAGCCGACCGGAAAAATTGTAATCAAACTAAGTTTGGTACACTACTACTATGCCGAAAAAACAAATACAGTATATCTGCGAAAGCTGCGGAGCGCAGTCAGCATCATGGTCGGGAAAGTGCTTCACTTGCGGAGAGTGGAATACGCTCGTAGAACAGGTGGTTGCTTTGTCGGGCCCTGGCGGCACTAAGACAAAGGCAATCCCGCTAAAAACTCAAACTATAGCCGAAAGTGCTAAAAATACCCCTAAGCGCCTGAAAACGAATTTTGCTGATATTGATGCAGTGCTTGGTGGTGGATTGGTTCCCGGCAGCGTTCTATTAATTGCGGGGGAGCCAGGAATCGGCAAAAGTACATTACTACTTCAGTTAGCACACGCGGTGTCTAAATCATCCGATGTATTGTATGTAAGTGGTGAAGAATCACCGCACCAGGTGAGTATGCGAGCAAACCGAATTAAATCTGATTCAAAGCGCATGCAAATTAGTAACGCGACTACTGTTGAAGACATTGCAGCTTCAATTTCCTCCCAGGCCTATCAATTAGTGGTGGTTGATTCAATTCAAACCATGGTGAGCGGTAGCATCAATAGCAGCGCCGGCAGCGTTAGCCAAATTACCAGCTGTACGCATATTTTAATGAATGCCGCCAAAGCATCCCATGTTGCCCTAATTATTGTTGGGCATGTTACGAAAGAGGGTTCGATTGCTGGGCCAAAAATCCTGGAGCATATTGTTGATGTTGTTTTGCAGCTTGAAGGTGATCGATACGGTGGGTTTAAAATTTTACGCTCAAACAAAAACCGATTTGGCTCAACGAATGAGACAGCCATTCTAGAAATGACCGACGGCGGGATGCAAGTGGTTGCAAACCCGTCAGAAGCGCTACTTGCCGAACGTCAAGTGGTTGACGGATCAGTCGTCCTGGCCACTATGGAGGGCTCCAGGCCGATTTTAGTTGAGGTTCAGTCACTGGTAAACAAAACGGCTTACGGCTACCCTAAGCGCGCCGCAAGTGGCTTTGACCTTAATAGGTTAAACTTACTAATCGCCATGCTTGAAAAGCGTACCAAGCTGCAATTAAGCGATAAAGACATTTACGTAAATATTGTCGGCGGGATTAAAATCACTGAACCAGCAGCCGATTTGGCTATTTGTATGTCAATTGGATCGGCAGCGAGCGGGTTGTTGCTTCGTCAAAACGCTGCTGTTTTCGGTGAAGTAGGACTGTCTGGAGAGGTCCGAAGTGTCATGAACATCGATAAACGTATCGCCGAAGCCAAGAAAATGGGATTGGAGGCGGCAGTTGGGCCCCGATTGCGCTCTGGCAATTTAACGACGAATAAGTCGTATTATAATCCTACAACGGATGTCCGAACTGCCCTAAACACACTGCTTAAGAAATAGAGCGAATTTGCTGGGACTACATTTATAGCGAGACAGTAATAGGTCCAGCGCTACTACCGCCAGCCGAAACGATTATATCGTATTCACCAGCTGCTAGACTGTTTAGCGATTGTGATGAACCTGTTGTTGAGAAGCAGCCATCAGGATCCGGTCCACCAGAGTAACAGACCTGGAAAACAGTGTTTGCGGGTAGTGAACTATTCCACCTTACCTGGTTACCGACCTGTCGTAGGTTGGTAATACCTTGCGTGGCTGCCGATGCTACTTGCCTAGAAGCGGTAGCGTCATACAGGACACTATCTACAACCGTAACGGTCACTTCACCGCTACTAGTTGGCTTAAAGTTTTTATAGGTTGTCGTTCCGTTTGAGTTGATGGTGAATGATCCACCGGGTAATTCATTCCCCTTAAAGCTGAAAATAACTTTACCGGGGAACTTATCGCTGGAAATTGGGTGGGTTCCTTGCCCAACAGTTGCAACTAAATTATATCCACCACTTGTTTTGTTGACTGCTAAGGAGACGCTTGGCTTGGTGTCAGAGCACTGGTGTACGTCATCTCGTTCGCTTGTGTTTGCGCCACCCGCGTCAACAAATATATCACCAGAGAAGCTTGAGGCATCGGTTTCTTGGACTTTTTTCTTTGCTCGTTCTGGTGTGCATTCCGTCGCTAGCTTGTTTGAAACCGTGTCTATCGTTCGCTCTGAGGCTGACCTTCTGTTGGGGTTGGTGTACCAGGC
>JBGSYV010000047.1:0-1624 GCA_041750695.1 Saccharimonadales bacterium (SeqCode)
TTTGGTATACTGGAGAGTACCCATGAAAAATAAAATACTAGGATTGATTGAATCGGCGGTTCAGGCCGTTAGTGGAGAGGAGGTAGCGGTTGAGCTGACTCGACCAGACGCACAGTTCGGCGATTTTGCAACCAACGTTGCACTGCAGCTTGGCAAAAAACAAGGTAAAAACCCCCGAGAAGTAGCTCAAGAAATCATTGATACTATTCCCAAGAATGATTCGATTGCATCTGCAGAAATTGCCGGACCAGGGTTTATTAACCTAACGGTAACGGATAAAAGCTTGGTGAGTTCAGTAATCCACCCAGGTAAATTCACTGCTTTTAAGGATCAAACGGTTGTTGCCGAAACAAACAATCCAAACCCGTTTAAAGCAATGCACATTGGGCATGCGTTTAATGCGATTTTGGCGGACACCACCGCGAATTTACTAGAAGCAGGTGGGGCAGACATGCACCGAGTGAGTTATCACGGTGATGTTGGTCTGCATGTTGGAAAAAGCATGTATAGCTTACTTAAATTCGTCGGTGATGATCCAAAAAAACTAGATTCGATTAAACCCAGTGAGCGCAACAAATTCATGTCGCAGATGTACGCCGATGGTTCAAACGCTTATACATCAGATGAGACAGCTAAAAAAGAGATTGATGCTCTGACCGTTCAGTCATTCACTAGGGAAGACCCATTATTTGCCGAGGTCTACGATATTTGTAAAAAGTGGAGCTTTGAACAGATAGATGAATTAGTTGATAAACTTGGCAACAAACCAACCCAAAAACGATATCTAGAGAGCGATGCTGATGAAATTGGCGTTCAAACAGTTAAAAAGCACGAAGGATCAGTATTTATTAATAGCGACGGTGCGTTAGTGTTTCCTGGTAAGAAATATGGCATTTTTGACAATGTGTTCGTCACCAGCACCGGACGGGGGTTGTACGGCGCAAGGGACCTTGGCTTGATGCAGCTTAAGCAACAAGATTTTAAGGCTGATAAAAGTTATATCGTTACTGCAGAAGAACAAAAAGATTATTTCAGAGGTGTAATTAAAGCGGCCGAGCTGTGCTTGCCAGAGCTAAACGGCGTGACTCAGAATATTTCTACTGGTACCGTAAAATTATCAACCGGAAAAATGAGTTCACGTAGCGGGGAAGTGCTTGATGTGCAGTGGCTGTTTGATCAGATCGAATCAGCAATTCGCAGTCGCGGTGCAAAGCCAACAGCCGAGAATATCCAAGGTGCACTACGCTATCAGTTCTTAAAAGTTCGGGTTGGTAGTGACGTTATTTTTGACGTGGAACAATCAGTCGCGCTAGAGGGCAACACCGGGCCTTATGTTCAATATGCCCACGCCCGGGCTTGTTCAATTTTAACCAAAGGCAGTGCCCCGCAATCGTTCCCAGAAACAGATTTAACCGACGATGAGCGCCTCTTGCTACGTAAAATTAGTGAATATTCAGAGGTAACGGAGCGAGCGATTAGCGAGCTTATGCCGCACCTGGTATGCACCTATTTGTATGAACTCGCCCAGGAATTTAACCGTTTTTATGAACATAACCGCGTAATTGACGATAAGCGCCAAGTGGTGCGCCTAGCAATTGTCAACGAGTACGCCACGACCCTTAAA
>JBGSYV010000048.1:0-1964 GCA_041750695.1 Saccharimonadales bacterium (SeqCode)
GATGATGAGGAGATCCTTGAGACTCCCGGAATGAGCTACATTCGCCTCGTCAAAATCGACGGTCGGCTTCCACCAAATATATATAATATATTTGGCTTCCACCCTCTAGTCGCTTTTTCCTCTCAGTCTTCCAAACAGCAACAAGTTGCTTGGTTTGAAAAACTGGCTTGGAAAAACAACTGATACAAAAGCTTATTTTAACAAACCTGGACAGTTGGCTAGAGTTTACGCGCTATCTATAACGGCTACGCCGCGGGCAACTGAGCTACATTCGCCAAAACAAGGTTGATTATACCTCATTCTTACCTCTGTTACAAATTCATTATTCTAATGAGATTGGTTGGAATTAACTTTGTTGGAGTGTTTGATAAGGGTGGTTCGCAAAAACACTAGTGTTAATTAGTACTTAAATAACTTTGCCTTTTAATCTGGCGCTTCGTACAATACCTTAATGACAGAAGTAAATACGCTCTCAGATATTGATGAGTATCTCCGTAACATCCGGCCAGATATTAAAACGGTTAAATGGTTTTTTGCGTTGCAAGACATGCAAAAACTCATGGAGCAGCTTGGCAACCCACAAGAAAAGCCTGAAATTATTCACATTGCGGGAACTTCCGGGAAAACTTCTACAGCCTATTATCTTTCCGACATGCTGCGGGCTACAAACAAAAAGATTGGCCTGACGGTATCGCCACATGTCGACAGCATCTTAGAGAGGGTTCAGATAAATAATAGCCCGCTTGCTAAAGAAGAATTCATTAATCTGTTTGGTCAGTTTATTCAACTACCGGCAATTAAAAAAATGAACATCACGTACTTTGGTTTAATGGTGGCTTTCGCGTTTTATGTTTTTGCACAAAAGAAAGTGGATTATGCGGTGATTGAGGTTGGGATGGGCGGACGGCTGGATGCCACGAACGTAATTACTAATCCGGGAAAAATTTGTGTAATAACTGACATCGGGCTTGACCATACCCAGTTTTTAGGAAAAGATTTGCGTTCAATAGCCACTGAAAAAGCCGGCATTATTCAGCCAAACAACCAGGTGTTTGTTGCCGAGCAGCCTAGTGAGGTCATGCAGGTTTTTGAGTCAACCTCTAAAAAGCAATCCGCAACGCTACATGTTATGCCGGCAGATAAAATTGCATCTGCACCAGGTGTACTTGCAGAGTTCCAAAAACGAAACTGGGCACTGGCGAATACGGTTTTTGAATATATTGAATCTCGTGACAACCTTCAGGTGATCAATGCTTTGGATGCTCCAAGGACAGTGCCGGCCAGGATGGAGTCAATTAATGTGAACGATGCGTTAGTTGTCTTAGACGGCTCACACAATGCCCAAAAAATTACCACCCTAAGTACCAGTTTGCAGAAAAAGTATCCGAACACTCCAGCCGCTATTTTATTCAGCATGGTAGATGGCAAAGATGAATCACTGTACGAAAGCCTCCGGGCGCTTCGCCGCATAAGTGGTGTTATTATCGTGACGGCTTTTACAAAATCCCAGGATGTATACAGAAATGCCATGGAGCCCAAGCATATTGAAAAGCAGGCTCAGCTGGCCGGTTTTGATGAAGTGATTGTAGTCAAAGACCCCAAATCTGCATTTGAGCTTTTACGCAGTCGCAAAGAAAAGCTACAGCTCGTAACCGGATCATTCTTTTTACTAAATCATGTTCGGCCGTTAATGAAAAAACAGGGCTTGTTATGATTCGTTGTATTGTTGCGATTGATGAAAACCGGGGTTTGGCCAATGAGGGTGGTATCCCCTGGGATTTGCCGAGCGATAAAGCACACTTCCGGCAAAACACGGAAGGTGAGGTAGTTATTATGGGGTATAAAACTTATCAGGAGTTTAAAGCACCGCTTCCCAATCGCACGAACTATGTTGTCTCAAATTCAAGATCGGAGCTCCGGCCGGGATTCAAGTCAATTACCGACATTGAGGCATTCATTACCTC
>JBGSYV010000049.1:0-1845 GCA_041750695.1 Saccharimonadales bacterium (SeqCode)
TTTTGGTCGGAGGTTTGAGTGATGACGGGTCTTTGTTGTGTTTTTAGCCGGCATAGTAAAAAGTATACACTAGAAGTTTAAAGATCGAAAAACCGGCAGTGATATAAAATCATGCTGGCCGCACTGATAACGTTAAAAGATTCCTTGCTGCCAAACATTGGAATTTCAATGATCGTATCACAGGCTGAGAGTAGCTCGCTTGAAACTCCGGTAACCTCACTGCCTAAAATAATCGCAATTTTCTGGCCAGGCTTATATTTTGGTAACGAAACACTGTTTTTTGATTGCTCCAATGCAATTATGGAAAAACCACGTTTTTGAAGGTCACGCAGTAAGCTCAAGGGGTCTTCTGTCTGTTGCCAGGAAACCGATGATTCAGCCCCGAGTGATGTTTTAGTAATCTGCCGATGAATTTTTTGGGCTAGGTGTGGCAGCCGGCTATCGTCAGGGTGTAGGGGGTACGGGCTGTATCCGGTAAAGTATAGCGCATCCACCCCAAGTCCATCGGCAACCCGAAGCAAAGCTCCGATATTATGAGCACTCCGAATATTATGGGCAATAACAACAATGTTGCGCATTTAATCTAAGTATACCGTTAGTTCATTCAAAACCATCGACCTTTTGCTGGTGATTACTAAAAAGATGTTTTGGTTTATTGCGTTAACGCTTATAATGAAAGGTATATGCAGAAAAATGGTAAATTACAGCGTGGGATATATTCGCTATGAGTCAAGATGCACGTAGAGACGAGGAGCTATCTACCTTAAAACGATCCCGGATACTGGGGTTGCCGTATATTGATACATCTCAAATTACTAAAAAAGAGCTATACAAGGATATTCTTTCTGTTGCTGAACTATACAACATGAAGGTTATTCCTGTTAGAGCGGATAAAAGCAATATAACTTTCGGGATAACGAACACAACCTCCCAGCAAACCACCTCGACGATCCGTCAGCGTTTTTTGGATCAAAGAATCACTTTTGCGCTTATTTCTGACGCTGGCTACCGAGAGTACATGAAGTTATACGATCCACCAAAAGAAGTGGTGTATCAAGACATTGAACTTACGACCTCAAGCGATGACAACCTAGTTAGTGAAGTTTCAAGAACACTCGAGCAAGTGCGGGCAAACGATATGTTAGCCTATTTGGTTCAACAGGCCCACAAACTAAAAGCATCTGATATACACATTGAAAATCAGCGCGAATACGTTCGCGTTCGGTTTCGAATAGACGGAGTGCTGCACCCGATTGCAAAAATTACCAAAGCGAAAACCAGGATGCTCATATCGGCAATTGCCAGTGCTGGGAACGTTTCGACCGCTGCAGACGAAGCGCAGCAGGGGCATATTTCGCAAAAAGTACAAATGGCTGATGGATCGATGGTAGACGTGAACTTACGCTTGGAGACCGTTCCAGCAATAAACGGCATGGATGTGGTTATGCGGCTATTTAATATGCGCCAGGATATGTATGTATTGGATAAACTCGGCCTCAATGAGTCCGAGCGTAAAATTGTGGATGACATCATTGCCCAACCGACTGGGCTGGTATTGGCAGTCGGGCCAACTGGATCCGGTAAAACTACGACACTTTACTCTATGCTTAATTCGCTTAATTCTAGTGAGCGTAAAATCATTACCATTGAGGACCCCGTTGAATATGAGTTTGAGGGGATCACTCAAATTTCTGTTCGATCAAAAAGCAGCGAAGAAAAGAACTTTGCGGAGAAATTCCGAGCTGTCCTAAGACTTGATCCAGATATTGTTATGGTCGGTGAGATTCGGGATTCAGACACTGCAAAGACCGCACTACAATCGGCGCTGACCGGTCACTTGGTGCT
>JBGSYV010000050.1:0-4895 GCA_041750695.1 Saccharimonadales bacterium (SeqCode)
AGCACTGCAATCTAACAAGATTGAAAACGATAAACTATATAACCAGTTCTTATGTTTGGGTGCAGGAAGCGGGACAACAGAGTCTGCAAAACCAATCGTTGCAGACTTACAGGCAAGATTGGCCCGGATGGGTTTTACGAATATTATCTATCCGAATGGTGTTTATGGTAAGGCAACTCAAGATGCTGTAAGTTTTTGGCGAATGTATCACCACAAAGGTTCAGATGGTAAGACAGACGTTACCTCTAACCGTGGTTGTTTTGATGCAGCCACAATGTTGCCACAGTTTCGAGAGATTGAAGCCTCGGGATGGGTCGTAGATATGCAAGATATTGCTGACGCGATAAATTATGCTGCGGCAGTCGAAAGTGCTAAACAAGAACAAGCCGCTGCAGCAGCTGCAAATGTTGGTGGTGGTCCAGCTGACCCGCTTGCAGTACAGGGTATGAATTTGTGCCGTGGCGCGGGGTCAGGTACCACTACTGGCGCAAGAGGACAAGTATTAAATCTCCAGTCCAGACTGAACCAGCGTGGTTTACAACCCCACCTTGCCGATACCGGTGTGGTAGATGAAGCAACCGAACATGCAATATCCCGTTTTAAATCACTCTGGACTGTACCAAACGGTAATTGTTGGACATTTGTTGATACTGGTGCACTACAAACCGCAGAGGCAACTGGCTGGCCATTCCCGCCAACACAAGCTAGCGGTGGTTCTGGTGATAGTGGAGGCTCTGGCGGAAAAAGACCACAAACCGGAGGTAGTACCCCCGCCCACGTCGCATCGGTTACGGGAAGTCCGGTATTGGGCACGTGTGAACAATTTCAACTTAGAGAAGCTCTTCTGCCGATAGGAACCGCCAATGGGTGGAGTCTAACTCGGTGCATTGACCAGATTGCCCGAAATAGTAATATCCAAAGTATTCGATGGACAGGAGAAACTGGCCGGCTAGTAGTAAATGACCCAAATGGTGTAATACTATGTGAAACCCGAAGAGCGTTTACATGGAGCAGCCAAGGCAATCGTACTGTAGACTGGTGTATGCTTTTCGGTACAACCGATGCTACGATTTCGCAGGTAAGAGTAGGGAATAATACCAAACTTACTATTTTCCGCAGGTAACATAAACTAAGTAATTTAAGGAGTGGGATAATAATGAAAAAAACTAAAAAAGGAAACCAAAAAACAAATAACAGCCAAAAGTTTAGCGTGTCAGCAATTGTAATTGTATCAGTATTGTTCTTTGCAATAGGCTTTATTACAAACACCGTATATGCAAACATACAGGCAAGTAGAGCAAAATCAAATGCCGAAAAGTTTATAAATTATCTACTTGAGGGTAAATCAGATGAAGCATACTCACTGACTACTGGTGAATTTCAAGAAACACAAACGGAAGATGAGTTTATCGCAATTACAGAAATACTGATATCGAACGATCCGATACTACCTGTGGACAGTATGTTTTTTATCTCTGGTGATCAGGCCCGGTATGAACAGTACGTAGGTGGGTTAGAGGAGAGGGCTAGCGGTGCAGGCAAGTTTAATATTTCACTCGAAAAAGACGGTCGTCAATGGCGGGTTCAGTCACTTAACGTTGAATAGAGCAGTAGTAATACGCCGCCACCATCAATATAATTTAAGTATTGAATAGTGTAGTGTCGCTGTATTAACAATGCAGAGGAATGTGGATTTGAACCAGTCATTAAAACACAAAGTAAACGGCATGGTAATAATTGGGTTTGTGCTGGCGTTTCTGTTTCCGTTGGCGGGGTTGATTGTATCTATGAATGGGCTGGGTGTAGTTAACCGGACAAATGAGCCCGGTCGTCGGCTAGCAATTGCTGGGATAGTTGTATCAACTGTCATGATTTTGCTTAGTTTTTTGTTAATTCCACTAATACTTCGGACTGCAGATCAAATGCACCTAGAATCCCGTGATCGAACTCGCCAAACAAATGTCGATTTACTGCAATCTGAACTTAGTGATTACTATCAAACAAACGACCATTACCCCTCATCACTAGAGGCTGTTCAAGAGCAGTTTCCAGCATATTTGTTTGACCATCCTGATTTTAATTTAGAATATGACTACCAAGCAATCCCAGAGGGTTGCCAGGAGTGTTCTGGCTATACCCTCGGGATTGATCTAGAGTCGGGCTCAGCCTACGGCGTACAATCGCCAGAACAATAATTAGTAAAGGGAACTTCATGCATCATACAATCCTCACTACAATCCAATCTCAAATAGTCTTGTTTTCACAGTCGGTTGGATCAGAAACTACTCCAATTCAACCGACAAACTTTACGGTTGCTCCTTGGATGATATATGTCGGTGGCGCAATTCTACTATTTTTAATAATTAGTTTTTTGGTGTCAATCGCAAAGGATAAACGCTCATCGTTTTAACTGACTCACAATACGGCTAGTACCCCACTAATTATGACTTTTTTATAAAAAAGTCTTGCTTCAAAAAAAGCACTAGCGTATTATCAAGCCATGCTTAAACGGGAGGCTATTAATGTTACTTAAAATCCAACGATTGTTCACGAGTCGTGTTCAGAAAATCCTAATTATCACCGTTTTAACAGCGGTAATTTCTTTTATCCCTACACTGATTAATGCGGACTCGCCTCTCACCTGGAACTCAGACGAAAACCCGATTCTCAGTAAACCTTCCGACCTATCTGGAGCATATTTACCAGATACCATCACAGGATATGGCAACATTGATTGCCAAAACCAAACATTTATTACGAAGCCGGCGCGCTTGATACCATTACAATCAGAACAACGCCATGAGGCTTGTGCTGTAAGAACGGGATACGGCACAATCTCACGAAGTGGGTACGTTCTTGGTAATGGGACTCAAGTCGCCGGCAAATTGACAAATAGTTCCGGGGGGACTGTTCAGGTCATTCCGATTCCAAATACGCAAATATTTTTGCGGTTATTGCAGGGGAGTGGTTTACCAAAACTTGGGTTCCACGCGGATTATAGAACTAGCCTTAGCCCTACGGTAAATAGCGATGGAACTGTAGAGTATCGTATAATTGGCCCTCCAAAACAGTTATTCACTCAGGCTGGTCAGGATTTTTCAGTCCGTACAGAAACCATAAGTTTCTCAAAAAATGGCAAATGGATGGTGGTAGATGCACCAGAATTGGGTGCGACATTACGGATCGATACCGAATCGCATGAAATTGTTCCGTTCCAGAATTCTTATACTTACCACCTAGGCTCAAGTCCAAGGCCACAAACAGCCGTGAGCGACGACGGTAAGTATGTTGTGGTGACAACTGAACGGGGCAACTTCAATATCATTGATATTGAGTCCTGTAGCGAAGTACCCGCCGAAATAAATGGTCCGGTTGATTGCAATACAGAGCAGCTTCAGAACTTTATTGCTGGCCAGATCCCGGGATATTATCGTGCGAGCCAACCCCGATTTATCAATAACCATCTAATTGCCTTTTATGCTGGGTATAATCATCAGGACGGTAGAAAATTAGCTCGGTTTAGAATAGCGCCAAATGGCGGTGATGTTAGCGATAAACAATACCTTGCACTTGGGGATTCTTTTTCATCTGGCGAGGGTGCGTACAACTACTTTACCGAAACAGAAACAGCAGAAAACAAATGCCACCTATCAAAAGATTCGTACCCTTACTTAATTGGTAGCGCCTTAGAAATAAGTAATTTCAATTCAGTAGCCTGTTCCGGCGCCACTATTAGTAACGTAGCATCTTCGCCACAGTATCCACAAAAGCCCAGTCCAAACCATCTGGGAGACATGCTCCCAGGGCTTCATAGTCAAATGGATTATATTGAAAAAAGTAACCCAAATATAATTAGTATCGGAATTGCCGGCAACGATATAGGCTTTGGTAAAATTTTAAGACAGTGCATTGGCTATGCGCTAATGCCAGGTACTTGCTATGAAGGCTACGAAAGCAGATTAGAGCTACTAAACCTTGTGAATAGTAAATTTCCTGAACTAAATAAACTTTTTGATTCTATAAAAAATAAAACCAGCAACAAAACAAAAGTCTACGTCAAGGGCTATCCGCAATTGGCTCAAGTTAATGGAAATTGTGCAGTGAACGTACGGCTAAACAACCAAGAAATTGTGTTTGCTAATCAACTAATCGTTCACCTTAATAATGTCATTAAAACTGCAGCAGATAAGTCCGGTGTATACTATGTTGATGTTTCAGATGCTTTTGACGGTCATAAACTGTGCGAGACAGCCAGCCACGATATCGCAATAAACGGCTTAACAGCCGGTCAGGGTACACCATTTGACTTTGGGCCGATTGCAAATGAGAGCTATCATCCAAATAAGTTAGGGCACCAGCTTTACAAAAACACTATTTTAGAAAAAACAAATAATTTCACTGCAGAAATGTCGCTAGCAGATCCAGAATCTTCAGTGCCAGAGATAACCGACCAACACCCCTTACTAGAAAATGCTCCAAAAATAAATCGAGAAGTTCGAGCCAAGGTGTTTGATAACAGCATTTCCGATGACATGGTATTTAGGGGTGAAGTTGCGCAGGTCAATGTTGATGGAACGAATATTAACCTAAAGCCTAGTAGTGAGTATGAAATAACACTGCACTCCGAGCCAATTCACCTCGGCTCATACCAGTCAAATGAGCTTGGAGAGCTCGGCGCAGAAGTTACAATTCCAACCAGCATAGAATCTGGTTTTCACACACTTGTTATTACTGGCGAAAATAGTATTAATGAGCCGATAAAAATAGAAAAGGTTGTATATGTAGCCCACAGTGAAGACGATTATGATGGCGATGGCGTGCCAAACGATGAAGATAGTTGCCCGACTATCCCTGTTTCCGGGACCGATTCTGATGGCGATGGCATAGACGATGCA
>JBGSYV010000051.1:0-5884 GCA_041750695.1 Saccharimonadales bacterium (SeqCode)
CTTAAGGGCGCTCGCAAGCAACGCCAATTTACAAAACGGTAGCCTTAATTTTAACGGCTGTACCTGGTATAAAACCAAGGTAGCCGGAAATATGTTGACGAGAAGTATAAAATAATGTATTGTTTGATACGGTATGATAAATAATCAATTAATTAATTACTACTTTTGGTTTATAACCCCTTTTAAGTGGCGGCATTTTTTAATATACGAATAAAAATAACTATATAAATAACCACAATCCGCCAGTAAGGCGGATTTTTCAATACATGGAGAATACTATGAACCCAGAAGAATTAGAAAAACTATCAGAAGCAGTAGCCTTGCAGATTCGTTTAGAGGATATACCTGCGCTTAAAATCCCGCACCATCTTAAAAAATTTGCCAGAATGGCTATTGGCCTACATCCGGAGGTTGATATTGCAGAAATCCCAAATCCTGGTCAACAAACAGTTTTGAATATTATATCCGGAGCACGCAATCGGCTTCATCATGACATGCAAAATGATGCAGCCTGTGTACAGGCGCAAAACCTAACACAAAACGTACCAGCTGAACGCAGTCCATACTTTGTGAGATAACAAATTACAGCGTATAATAACACTAAGAAATGAATCAATATGAATAAACCAACAATATTAACCGGCCTTCGGGCAAATAATGACCTACACCTGGGCAATTACCTCGGTGCATTATTGCCTATTGTTCAATTACAAAAAAAGTACGCCCGGGAGTATCAAATAAATCTATTTGTCCCTGACTTGCATAGTTTTACTACCCCGATTGATCATTCAAAATTATATCAACAAACAATGAACAATGTTCGGTTGTTTGTTGCTAGCGGGCTAGACATTGATGATAAAAATACTTATATTTACAGGCAAAGTTTCATTCCCGCCCACAGTGAGCTCACCGTTATCTTAAATTGCTTTACGTATATGGGAGAGCTAAATCGGATGACCCAATTTAAGGAAAAGTCAGAAGGCAAAGATTCTGTATCGGCAGGACTTTTTGATTACCCGGTACTTATGGCCGCTGACATCCTCCTGTACGGTGCAAAATATGTCCCAGTTGGGGCTGATCAAACACAACATGTTGAGCTGGCGAGAGATATAGCAATCAGGTTCAACAATAAGTTTGGTAATGTTTTTTCACCGCCCGAGGATGAAAGGGCGCAAATTGCCTTTGCGACGCAAGATGAACGATTGCGGATTCGTGATCTACTTAACCCAACCAAGAAGATGAGTAAATCAGATGAATCCGGTAAGGGTGTTATTTTCTTAAGCGATACCCCAGAAGTTGCCATGAAGAAGATACTGTCAGCAACAACTGATAGCCACAAAGAAATTAATTACGATTTCGACAAACAACCGGGTATTAGCAATCTGTTAGATATCTTAGCGGCATTGTCTCATCGCCCCATCGAGGATGTTGTTGCTGAATTCTCTGGTCAAACGCAGTATGGTCCGCTTAAGCAAGCTACGGCTAATGCGGTTAAAGATTTTCTTCTAAATTTCCAAGACAATCTTAAAAAAGTAGACAGTGATGCTACTGAGAACATGATTATACAATCTGAGATTGAAATGAATAGCCTGGCGAACACAACGCTCGCTAAAGTTCAAAAGGCTGTTAGGCTTCGGCCATAGTCGGAGTATTATGGACCTCTCCGTTTCACCCTTAGATGTTTCACAGCGACTGGACTTTTTCGTTGCCAGTAAAATTCCTGAGCTTTCACGCAGCTACGTAAATAGACTATGTGACGAAAAAAAAGTGCTCGTAAACAACAGACCAAAAAAAACGAGTTATAAATTAAAACTCACCGATACAGTGCACGTTAAGATAGACCTCCTGGCGCTAAAGGATATTCCTGTCATTGATATTCCAATATTGTATGAGGATGACGATTGTATTGTGCTTGATAAACCTGCCGGTGTTCTCACTCACTCAAAAGGATCATTAACGCCCGAGGCCACCGTTGCAACCTTCATTCGTCCAAGAATATCACCAGAAATGCTTGGGAATCGAGCTGGGATTGTTCATAGACTTGACCGACCAACAAGTGGCGTTATAATCTGTGCAAAAACGCAAAACGCTCAAGAATTACTACAAAGGCAATTTGCCGATAGGAAAGCTAGAAAAACATATATTGCGGTGGTTGTCGGCACTCCAGCCAAACAAAAAGCAACTATTGATATGCCGATTGGTCGAAACGCACGAAACCCTAAAACTTTTCATGTCCACAGCAAAGGTAAGACTGCAAAAACAAACTACCAAGTGCTTAGCTCTACTAGCAATCAAAGCTTGCTAAAACTACAGCCAGAGTCGGGCCGAACTCATCAAATTCGTGTTCACTTAAGCCATATTGGACATCCGGTGGTTGGCGACATTTTATATGGTGGCGGTGAAGCTCAGCGTTTACTTCTACATGCCCATACACTTGAAATTACTTTGCCTAGTAAACAACGCCGCGAGTTCACTTCAAAAATACCAAAAGAATTTACACTATCAACGCAGTAGGCTCTATGCATATTTCTGAAAAAAACAAAGTACAACTTCAGCAAATTGCCACGAACCCTCCTCAGGCAGTATTGCTCTATGGTGACATGGGAGTAGGAAAATCAAACATAGCAAAATTGTTAGCAAGAAAGCTACTCTCAAAAAACGAGAGCTATGATATTGGGACTCACCCGTATTTTTATTACGTGTCACAGGAGGGATCGACGATTTCAATAGATGCCATAAGAGAAATAAAACAAAAACTTATCTTAAAGACACCGGGTGAAAGTACGATTAACCGGATAGTACTTATTGATCATGCCCATGCTTTAAATGTTGAGTCGCAAAATGCATTATTAAAAATTCTTGAAGAACCGCCAAAAGATACAGTAATTATTTTAACTTCAGATAATTCAGCTGTTTTATTGCCGACTATACTTTCTCGGCTTTCGGCATATGAGATATACCACTCGTCTATCCCAGAACTAACAGAGTATTTGATAAGCAGAGGCCACGATAGGGCTACCGTTGCCCGCGCAGTGTTAACAAGTGATGGTAGGGCAGAACTTGCTGAAGCCATTGTTTTGAACATCTCCGATCATCCACTGATTTCTTCAATAGAACGAGCAAAGTCAATTTTGTCGATGAGCAAGCACGAGAGGTTAATTCAGATTAATCAATTAAAAGATAAGCAAGAAATCATTCATCTAGTTGATGCTCTGGTATTGATAAGCAAGGTTTCTTTAAACAATGCAATTGCTCAAGATAACGCAGTAAAAATTAAACAGTGGTTGATGCTGTATAAATCATCTGTAAAGGCTAAAAAACATTTAAGTTCAAACCCACAGTCTAAACTGCTTTTGTCTGATTTATTCTTAACTATATAGTATACTTACTTACGTATGTTTGAATTACTAATGATCGCAGGGTTTGGTGCACTAGCCTATCGCAGCGCAACAATTCGGAGTGAAGATTTGTCGCCCCTGCCAAGAAAGTTGAGTGACCGGTTAGGTCAACTATGGGACATCGCTCATAAAGGTATTCGTGATAATAGATTTTTAAACGCAGAAAAAGCACTACTAACAATCTTAAAGATTGATGAAAAAAACGCCGCTGCTTATAACCGTTTGGGAATCTTATATGCCAAACAAAAAGAATATAAAGATGCAATAGATTGCTTTGAGATTGCTTCCAGTATAGAGACAAATGCTTCCAGTCTCCATAACCTCGGGCTTATATACTATGAGACAGAAAATTACGACAAAGCCGCTACAGCATTCGAACAATCTCTTAAATTAGAAGATTCCATGGCCACACGCCATATTGCGTATGCGAAAGTCCAAGAGAAGCTAGGAAACACCAAGATGATGTTTCATGAACTCGAAAAAGCAGTTGAACTTGAGCCCACAAAAGAATCTTTAACTATCCTTATGCGTGCTTATGATAACCATCAGCGGCCAGAAGATGCGCGTGCTATTGAACTCCGGCTAAAAAAAGTTGCAGCTTCAAAAAGTCCTAAAAAAAGAATGATACGCCCTAAAAGACGCGTCGTGGTATAACTGGTTGTTTTTTAACCTCTGTTCTGGTACACTTTTTTAGTACTTAATTGTATGATTTATGCCGGCATAGCTCAGTTGGTTAGAGCGACGGTTTTGTAAACCGTAGGTCGTGGGTTCGAATCCCTCTGCCGGCTCCACGTTTAGAGTATAGTTGCGAGAATACTCTAGATATGAGGCGAGTAAGGGAGGTGTTGTCTGAAAGCGTGTATTCATGCATCAGATGTAACATCAAAGTGAGGTATGGCAACATATCTCACGAAATGCAGGGTTAGTGAAGCGGTCAAACACGGCAGACTGTAAATCTGCTGGCTTATGCCTTCGTAGGTTCGAATCCTACACCCTGCACCAGGTGAAATTAAAGCTACCCCGAAAGGGTAGTTTTTAATTTTAGCTCGTTGTACGAGCGAGGATTCGAGCCATGTTCGGTCATCAATCCAGCGCACAGGAGCTTGCTCCGAGCACTGGGGCGGATGTGCTTTACCCTACACCCTGCACCAATGAACAAGTCGGTCTTCCGACCAGATTGTTAATTGATTTAACTGCGTTATCCAACATCAAGCGTGGGGATACTGTGCTAGTATGAAGGAAGAATGAAAAATCAAAACCAAAACGTAAACACCAAATATAATATGTCCTACTTGTTAGTAGGCATAGTCCGGGCCCTGGCGCTTTTTATTGCAATTCTAGTAGCAGTCCTTTTAGCTAAGTAGTAATTACAATCAGACCAGCGGGATTCATGAATAGGATCCTGACTGTAATATAGACGCTGCACCAGAGCTAATCTTCACAAAGACAAAACATACAAATCACAACAGTTTATCTTTTACGTTACGCTAATGGTTTGATACTATATAGGTAAGTGAACGGAAATAGAGAACAAATACTCATTAGCGATGCAACGAGTCCAGAAATTCCATGTGGCAGCACCTATAACTTCCGCTTAGTTGAGGGCATTCTTACAAGTGAACATGCTGCAACTTTAGAAACCTACTTAGTTGGAGTCGATGTAGGTAATAATGTCAATGTTTGCGTAGACTCAATGGCAATGGAAGCTTTGGCAAGACATGCAAGCAGGGATCGTAATTTTAAGGGAAGAATTTTTGATATAACCTTTCTTTATGGGGTGGATTCAGACGAAGCTAAACGACTGGAGCTGGCACGGTGTCCGAATACACTAAGCCTACCAAGAATTTTTGCAACTTTAAATCTAGGCTTAGATGGCAGTGTTATTCATCATGTATCCACTTCAACAGAATTGACTGCTAACTAGACCTTAGCGGAGTATAGAGATTTCTAATTTTCAAGTAAATCTGTTATGATTTTGTAGTATTTGCCCAAGTAGCTCAGTGGTAGAGCGCATCCATGGTAAGGATGAGGTCACGAGTTCAATCCTCGTCTTGGGCTCCAAGTTCCCCAACTCCATAGCTAAACAGAAAAACTGTTGCTAAATACTGCTACATCTGTTAATATCTTGAAGTTATGGCAAAAAAATCAGGCAAACGAAAAGTTGTAGGACTAGTCTCTGAAGAGTCTGGTCACCGTGTTTATTACACTCGTAAAAACACCATGAATACACCAGATAAGCTTTCACTGAAAAAATACGATCCCGTTTTACGAAAACACGTGTTATTTGTTGAAACCAAGAAAAATCTTGGTCGAAACGAAGTTAAACCTAAAAAATAATTTTACATATATTGCAAATATTTTGGTTCTAAAAATAAGATTATTCTAAGTTGATGTAAAAAACTATTGGCGACTACTACAATATTACAACAATGTATATAACCACTAATCTCTATCTGTAAACGGATAGATTTTTGAATATCAAATCA
>JBGSYV010000052.1:0-4509 GCA_041750695.1 Saccharimonadales bacterium (SeqCode)
GCCAGCGGCAGTAATAATCGTGAGTTCCGCAAGCGAGCCTGTTTCGCACAATCAGATACATCAAGAGTTTACAGTCGGCCGAGTTTCTTTGTTGTACTTTCTTTGTCGATACAAGAAAGTACATGAGGAGTATTTTTAAAAATAGCTGAGTTAGTTCAATAATCAATAATTAATCAAGGCCGTCAATTCTCGAATATTTGTCCAAACATAAGCATCGTGTACAATAGACCATGAACCTAAAAAATAAATATGCACGATAGTATCTTCACCGAAATATCCCTAGTTCTAGCCATTGGCGCATTGATTGCAATCATCATGCGTTTCTTACGCCAGCCATTAATTATTGCCTATATTATAACCGGCCTAATCGTTGGTTCAGCGACTGTTGGCATACTCCAATCTTTTGAAACAGTAGATTTGCTCGGCCACTTCGGGGTGGCGTTACTACTTTTTATTGTTGGGTTGGGCTTAAACCCGAAGGTGATAAAGGAGGTTGGAAAACCGGCCGTCCTCACCGGCCTGGGCCAAGTGTTAGTAACCTTTACTCTGGGGTTTTTCTTAAGCCAAGCACTTGGGTTCAACACAACTTCTGCGATTTTTATTGCAGTTGGGCTGTCGTTTAGTAGTACGATTATTATTCTAAAATTACTATCTGATAAAAAGGAGCTGAACAAACTCCACGGCAAAATCTCAGTTGGTTTCTTGTTGGTACAGGATATTATTGCTACTTTTGCGCTGTTAATTGTATCCGCTGCCGGGCAAGACAATATTACGGTTAACTCGTATGCACTGCTTATAGTCAAAGGAATCCTGCTGATTTTCGGAATTATTATAATTGCGAACGTACTAATCCGGCGAATGACGAACTTCTTATCCCGTTCTCAAGAACTACTGTTTTTGTTTAACCTTGCGTGGGGATTCGGCGTAGCAACACTCTTTTATGAACTTGGGTTCTCACTTGAGGTTGGGGCATTGGTTGCTGGTGTGTCGCTTGCTGGAATGCCGTATGCTCAAGAAGTTGGCTCACGGCTTAGGCCACTGCGAGATTTCTTTATCATCGTCTTCTTTATTACACTCGGCGCAAAGATTGATGCCGGTGCAGCGATTAGCTCACTCAACAATGCCTTAGTCCTTTCTGGCTTAGTGCTGGTTGGAAACCCAATTATCGTAATGATTATCTTGGGGCTACTCGGCTACACCAAAAAAACCAGTTTCAAGTCTGGACTATGCGTAGCTCAAATTAGTGAGTTTTCACTAATATTCATACTACTTGGCGTCACCAATGGCCTGGTTGATGAGTCAATCGTACCACTGATGATGATGGTGGCAATTATCACCATTGCGGCGTCCTCTTACATGTTTATCTACGCTGATGGATTATTTAGAATACTAGAGAAACATTTGCAGTTATTTGAGCGGAAGAAAGTGAAAACCGAGCGTGAGCAACACCAGAACTTTGAGGTAGTGCTGTTTGGTTACAAACGTGGCGGCAATGAATATATTAAAGTGTTTAAAAAACTGACCAACAAATTCACCGTGTTTGACTACGACCCAGAAGCGATAGATGAGCTAGAACGAAAAGACGTGCCCTATATTTATGGTGATGCCACCGATATAAACATGTTAGACGAGATTAATTTTGAACATACTCGGCTGGTAGTTTCGGTTATTACCGATCACGCCACCAACCTTTTCTTACTCAAGCATCTTGAGGACGCCAACCCCCACGCTACAGTTATTTGCCACGCTGACACCATCGAGCAAGCTATTGAGCTATACGGACTCGGCGCCAGTCTGGTAGTACTGCCGCACTACGTTGGAAACGAAAAGGTCAGCTCGTTCATTAAAAAGAATGGGTTCAAGAAAACCGAGTTTAGACACTACCGTGAGAAACATCTAGCGTATCTAAGAAACAATTTTCAAGAAGCGTTTGAATCAGATTCATAAAGTTTCTGGGCTTTAATATAATCGTATGCCCCAGAGTCCAAAGCACCACTACTAACAGCTTTTTCTAGATTACTTTTTACTACACTAGAAGATACTTTTGACCAGACAGCTGGCAAAACTTTATAAGCAAACCGGCCGTGCATTTTTGTGACTTCTTCAATAAAAGCCTGAAGCTTATTTTTATCTTTATTTTCCCGCAAAATTATACAGATTTCTGTATGAGCCAATAATGTTTGTCGATCGATTTCATCCCACTGCAGAATGGTCATAAAGGTATCAGAGCCCATAATTATACAAAATAAATGGTCCGGGAACTGGCTATTCAAGCTTTCTAGCAGAGGTTGTAGTTTGGTCTGGGCAGACTCATGCGTATTGATGCGGCTGTACTTTTTGAGTGAGTGCTGAATAACCTCAGTACGTTGCTGCAGCGAGGCCACAGGGTTTTTATAACTTGGAGTCTGCGGGATGACCAATACTTGCTCTAACCCACAAGCCGAAAGCGCCACCAAGCAGCTTTCCTGGTGACCACGATGAAAAGGGTCAAACGTTCCGCGGTAAATACCTATTTTATTCATCGAGTGGCATACCTTCGCAGCATTTTCGGCTACGCCTTATGAGACAAACCTGGCGGTTTTTCTCATCGCGCCGGGAAGTGAATAAATCACTTCGTCGGGCTGCTCTTTTCCCTTCAATATTCATGACCCTGCTCATCGAGGGGCATCCCCTCGCAGCATTTGGTGGGCATTTTACACTCAGGACACATAAAGTGGCCGTGAACTGGCTCTATTGGGTAATGCCCGCAGTTATCACAAAAAAACTCCGGCGAACGCTGATCCACCAGCTCTTTATATGTGTCATCGTTTGCATCAGTCATAACTAGAATTTTGCCTTAGCCCCACAATTAACATTAACACAACCTTTTTGTTTCTTTTTTAGATCGTAGGCAACGCTGTTTTTGTGACATGATTTACATTTTCTATCACCCTTATCCATAAGTGTATTTTTAGGATCAAAACCTAGTTTTTTCAAGCTATCTGCTTCTTCGCCAATTAACTTTGCCCGAACTAAATCACAACTACCCGCTCCACAATACCCTCCGCCAGGTGCTGCCTCAATGACATCTATAAGCAAGTTTCTAGCTAATTCTTCTTGTCCTCTAGCTTGTAATAACTGAACCCGCATTAACCCATCATAGGT
Organism: Saccharimonadales bacterium (SeqCode); assembly: GCA_041750695.1. GTDB lineage: Bacteria > Patescibacteriota > Saccharimonadia > Saccharimonadales > JAGQNJ01 > JBGSYV01. The sequence continues at coordinate 3,145 of JBGSYV010000052.1, forward strand.
TTGCTGATCGAACATATCGGTGGTTATGTTGGTGTCTTCCCGGGCAATTGTTATGAGCAGTTGCTTCACAAACTCTTCTACTTCAGTTGGGGCCGTTTCAGGGTCGGCATTGTTCTTAGCCAGGTCTAAAACAAAATCGGATACCATGTTAGCATCCCGGGTTAATGATTCCTCGCGGACAATCGCCTCTTCTCTCACCCTATTATAGTCTTTCACAAAATCATCTGGAACGACTTCACCCATAAAGATATTCACGCACCATTCTTCGCTCGCGATCTCATCAAGCAGTGCTACAAATTCAAAAATATCATCATGAACGAATAGCTGTGTTCCGTGTAACTCCGTTTTATTTAACGCACTGGCATCAAACTCCCTTTTCTTCAGCGCCCGTTGGAGCACATAGTGGTTAATATACGTCCCTGGAAGCCCAAGTTGTTCCTGGAACCGATTACCTTTTTTAATATCTATCAGCATATCCCTAATCATTAGTTTCTCAATTTCTGGAACATAGCCACCACGGCTTTTTCCATCAATTCTATGAGCTCGAATAGCCCAGTCCGTGCATTCCGAAACGATCCTCATTTTTACGGTGCTCCCGAGGACGGTGCTCCCGACTTGTTTAACAACAGCGCTGGTGATATCCTCTACTCTTTCGTTTACGCGGCGGTCATCTTCTTCTCTTTCGGTAGATGGAATTAATGCTGCTTTGGTCATATCGAGCGTTGAATATCCGTCAGCCAAATACCCTCCTGTTTCTGGGTCATGTTCATGCTCTATGGGCGGAAAGTACGCATCAGTGTTTTTGCGCCGCCATTCGCCAAGCAGACGTAGGCAATCCCTAAAAAGACCCCTCCGGGCTTGCTGGTGTTCTTTACTGCCATCACCAAACTCGTTTTGTGCATCAATTACCCGCCGGGCAGATGATAGAGCATCAATCGGCCGGAGCTCTTCATTACCTTCAACATCAGTTAATATCTGTCTTGATTCAATTATTCGTTGGGCGGATTCTCGTTCGGCTCTACGAGCAGCAGCAATTTCCGGAATACTGTCCGCCGAAATATAACCAGTAATATGCTCTGGTGATCTTTCAGCTAAACTTTCTCTTGTAAGTATTCCAGTTGGTGACATTAAAAATCCTGCTTTATTTAGAGAGCAGGATAGACAGCGCCGCGGATGGCTTATAGCTGTTGCTCCTGCTCGGGAGTCTTCTTTTGCTGTATCGGACTTATTCACTTTTTTAGTAAATTTACCGTTGCGGCACAGTTCTCGATTTACACGAGATTCCAGCGTTTTGATGTTAATTGTTCCCTCATGCATACTGCTATGCAAATTTCGTATTAGTATCATAGCACGTTTACAAAACGC
>JBGSYV010000053.1:0-3022 GCA_041750695.1 Saccharimonadales bacterium (SeqCode)
AAATACAGGTTCCGAACCACATGTCGACGGCATTGGGCATTTCGCCTGGAACCCGTCGGTACAAAGCGGCCCACTTACTGTTAGCTTACGAATAGATCAAAACCCTAATGCGGACCGGATGTATAACGTACGCAAACGACCCAGCATGCTTCGAAACCCTGAACCGACATTTATTGAGCGGGGGGCCGATCACAACGCAATTGACTCATACCTGCAAACGATGAAACGTGTCCAGATTTTGCCATTTCTGCTTACCACTGCAAAGCAGGGCATAGGTGAATTTGCTATGATGGAAACTAACCCTTACCCAACAATACACGGCACTGCCAGCACAGCACCGACAAGCGCCCTGGTACTGGACTACTTGTTCGAACCAGCACAAAAATAAATTATTAAACAAACCGAACATTTTACGAACATAGCTTGGCTATGTGGTTAAAGCAGCAGACCAAGCGGGCATAGGTTGTATGGTCGTTAAAAAGAATTCTGGAAGAGCAAGAGTAGGGCTTTAATAAATACAATACAAAAAATCGAATATATGAAAAACATCGAACATGAAGCATGAATAGAGAGGCCCGGATGTCTATATCACTCACGTCGCACAATGTATATTTTGCGACGTTACATTTTTAGTTATAGATGATTACCGATACCCTCACTAACGGGGGAGTTTTGACATTCGCGCCGTCTAAATGCACTCTTACTGATTCCTCCTGGTTGTTCTAGTGCCTCTTGCTATACACCATGGTCGTAATACCACTTCCGCAACTTAATACCCCGGTTTATGGGTGTTTGCAAAATTACTACATTGATGTTATCCACAGGTTTTTTTATTTCGTTTGCATTATTTGCTATTTCCTTGCATTTATAGTTTTTTATATAAATCCCCTGCACTGTCCATATTTTCACGAAAATTTGCTTTTTCACGTTTTTGATATTAGAGTATAGTTTTTTTAATTTCAAAGGCAAATAAACATACTGAACATTTTGTGAACATACAGGGTAGAGCAAGTGGGGGCTTTAATTTCAAAATAGCTATATGTTGAATGTACGTCTGTCTTGGCCTATAGCGCACCGTATGCTTTTACCATGAGCGTATATCGTATTTTGTAAACTAGTCTCCCTGCTCCCTGTACTCTCTATCATTTGTATTCTTACGTGTCGTATATCATATCGTCGTATTTCGTAGTTCGTATGATGTATGACGTATATTGTGTGCTGTGTGCCTTATCACGTATTAAGTATTTCGCTAACTACTTTTTGCCTGTTACTTTTTACTAGCATCTACCTTCTATGCTCTAGAATCTTGCGTCTTATAATCGTAATTAGTATTACGTATGAAGTATTTAGCAAGCTACTTTTTGCTTTTTGCTTTTTGCCAACCCTATCTTCTAAATCCTATCGATAGTAACTTCTCTCCTCTACCCGAACGTCGATATAGCTATTGGGTGTCTGGTTTGTTCGCTCAAGCTGCTTTTTGGTTGCAATAAAAGTTCCCACCTGCAATTTAGGGTCATTGACAAAGGTGAACTTAGCAAAGTAATCTAACTCTTTAAATTCCACATGTAGCTCATTGGCGAGGGGTGGCAACAAGAGGCGATCAATGGCATACTCCGCAGCAGATAGCTGATTTACTACCTCTGCCATGAATGTGATTTGTTCTTTTGGTACGATTTGTTGGCCGATCTCCACCTGAAGATTACTTTGATCAATAACTTTTGGCAGTTCCAATGCCTCACTCTTATCATTCATATCGGCGAGCGAAATTACTGCCCTCCCCTGTTCGTCTATTACGTAATTTTCGTTCTGACTTTCTAGCAAAAAGCGCGGTTCAGCAATGCGAATATACACCACCGGTTTTCTACCAACAATTGGCACCGCAACCGCCGCATGGGTCACCTCACTAAACTCATCCAAAATCCCCTGCTCGATCTCTTCGGTCCCAATGGTAACTTTAGTAAAATTAAAAATCGACTGGCCGACCAGATTAGAAATGGCCGTCTCGTATTCTGGGTGCGATCTTAACACCGCGTCGGTAGCCCGGTTTTCGTCATTGACCACCACCACATTCACCTGACTAGAAAGACTAAGCGTAAACAACACCGAGCCAATAATTACTGCCAAAGCAACATAATACGGTAAGTTTAACAGTACTTTTCGTTTACTCACTCGCCGTGAGCCAACACCTAAAGCCGCATCAACATCCCGGTTTTGCCTACCACTATCACCACGGTTTTGATAGTAGGAGAAAGCCCGTGCTTTATTTGTAGATAAATCACCCGGCCGTCGGCGTTGATCGGGTTCTGATTTTGATTTTTTTGACCATAACTTCATTTAATTGTCCCCTGAAACCGGTCGCTTATTTGAAATCGCAAGGATGGTATCCGCTAAAGCTTCATCGGCGTTTGGTTTATGGAGATTCGCAATCTTTTTTGCATATGTTTTTTGCTGATTTGGGGATTCTAGCAGATCACTAATAGCCCCGGCCAGCCTCTGGGGTTCCTCCGCTTCATCCTCAGAAATAACCTTAGCCGCGCCACTTGATTCAATTTGCTTAGCATTTTTTGTTTGATGCCCGCCACTCAACATGGGGTTCGGTATAAAAATACACGCCTTGTTCTGCGCCGCCAGCTCAGCAATTGACGTCGCTCCAGCCCTAGAAACCACCACATCAGCCGCTCCGGTAAATTGGTACAGCTGATTGGTAAAAGCAAACACAGTTATTCGGCTTAAAACATCCTTAGAACAGTTTGAGTACAGATCGTCGTTGTTGTTTCCCGTTTGGTGCAGGACATAAATCCGCTCGTCTTTGTCAAGCAAATGACGCACCGCTCTCGACGCAAACTGATTCAGTCGTTTGGCGCCTAAACTACCCCCGATTACACAAATAACCTTAGCAGTTGTGGGGATGTGCAACTTTTCACGGTAACCCCGCTTCAAAACATCAGTAACAATTGAATATTGGTGACTGAGCGGTATTCCACTGTAAATCATTTTATCTGGCGGATATGAATAGAATGAA
>JBGSYV010000054.1:0-4766 GCA_041750695.1 Saccharimonadales bacterium (SeqCode)
GCTCTTGATACAAAAATCAACCAAGGCGATGCGCTTGAGGTTGTGGATTCCAATCTATCGAACTGGTATGAGGATTTAAATCAATCATTCGAGCAAATTGTTGATTTAGTAGTGGTTGGTGACAGTATTGTTATATTGTCCAATTGGCCAAATAACCTTGGCGAGTACTTTAATACCAAGTATGCTGGCCGCGTAGCTGCTCAATCAAGCCCCCAAATTGGCTTTAAATTTGCTGATCCAGCAAACGGAACACTGGGCCAGCAGAGGATGACTACTTGTAATGGTACGGCTAATTCTACTTCTATGGGTGGTTTCGGCGCAGACCTTGCAGATGGGCAATTTGCCTCACACACAGCTTCCATGGATGGGATTATTATTGTTTGGCATGAGGGCGCTGGTAGTTTGATTGTCAAAGACGGTGGTTCTGGTGGCACCACCGTAGCTACAATTGATACATCGACCGGTTCAGGATTTGGAAATATTACCTCTCTTGATCTTGGCGCGTATGCACAGCACGATATTTATATAGAATCGAGCGGCAACACTACCATTGACGGTGTTTTTCCTACTGTTGGTAACCGCACAACTGCCGGTGTTCGTGTTTGGCAGATTGCTCGCTCAGGCTACACCACACTTAATTTTACTGAAACCAACGCTAGAGTATTGGATTTTATTGAAAAACTAAAAATATATTCTGGCCGTGACCCACATGTAGTGTTGGCAACTGCCTATAATGATAGTGATGCTGCGACCTATGAGTCCCGAATGACCACCTTAGTTAATGAGGTTCGCAGCCGAACCGAGGGTGATATCGCCCTTTGGGCACCCTATAACGCAGCACGAAAAGCAATTGCCGACCAAGTCCCACTTTTAGCGGAGGAGCTTTCAGCCGGTCTAATCGATGCGCGGTATCTTATTGGTAATGTTGCTAATGTGTCAGATCCGTACGATTTATCTTCAGATGGCATACACCCTAATATAAATGGTTCCTCAATGCTTACCATTCAGGCGGGGTCAGTGTTAACAGCAGATCCGATCAATTTCATCACCGGGATGATCCCACAACTACGCTGGGATTTTAAGGGGAAGTTTAGTACGTTTCGTAGCACCGGTACATCTGGCTATATTGATATTAGTGACTTGTTCGGCAATCCAATACTGGCCTTATTTAACACAAAAGATCAAGCGAACGCCTCATTAGCTTTAGCTAGCCACGTAATTTTATCTGATATTTTGGGGCTAGCCAATAGTACTAGTGCTGGGATCGTTTTTGGCCCCGGGACGATTGCTGCAGATACCTACATGTATCGCAATGAAGCAACATCTCTTTATACCAATGGGAACATGGTTTCTCATAAAAAAATTAACGCCCAGACCGGTACAACGTACACGTTAGTACTTGCCGATGATGGCAAAATTGTCACCTGCAGCAATGCCGCGGCAATTACCTTAACTATTCCGACAAATGCATCGGTGGCTTTTCCGATCGGTACACAAATTGAAATATGGCAGATTGGTGCTGGGCAGGTAACTGTTGCGCCTGCTGGCGGTGTTACGTTGCGAGCCCGGCTTGGAGCAAAAACGACCGCACAATATGCTATGACCAGGATTGTTAAACAAGCCGCGAATGTTTGGTTTATGACCGGCGACTGCGCAGTTTAGTTTTGCTCGTAAGTCCGCATTTCATTACATAAACCAGTTTTGCAGTATACTACAGTGTATGACGCTTCAGCACGATGGGTATAATTGGATTGTTCGGCTTAATAAGGGCGAAAAACTTATTGAGCAACTCACTAATTTAGTCAAAGAAGAAAAAATTCCAAGCTGCTGGATAAGTGGACTAGGTGGGGCAGAGTCTGCCAAGCTTGGTTTTTATGATCTTGGGACAAAGAAATATAATTGGCAAACTATTCGTGAGCCGCTTGAGATTTTAAGCTTGCAAGGAAACATTGCATGGCAGAATGGTGAATTGGTGCTGCATATTCATGGCGCGCTCTCCAGGGCAGACATGCAAGCTATTGGTGGACACGTAAAAGAACTTACTGTAAGTGGCACATGCGAGGTTTACTTACACAAATGGTACGGTGATGATTTGCAACGAAAAAAGGATGACCAAACAGGCTTAGGATTACTGGACTTATGACAAGTTTGCCCCAGACCAATAAATCCTTAGGCCAACATTGGTTAACCGATACTCCGACGCTTGAGAGTATTGTTGAGCTGGCTGATGTTGATAATACCGACACGGTTTTAGAAGTGGGTCCGGGTATCGGATCACTAACCGAAATGCTTTCAAAAAGAGCAAAAAATGTTGTTGCGGTTGAGTTTGATAAGAGGTTTGCTCGTTCGCTACTTTCTAAATATGGTGGCACCAATGTGCAGGTTGTTGAGCAGGATATTTTACGTTTTGATACTAGCTCACTACCTGCTAACTATAAAGTGGTCGCGAACATTCCCTATTACTTAACAAGTAATTTATTGCGCCGATTATTAGAATCAGCGAATCCACCACAAGCTATGGTGTTGCTAATGCAAAAAGAGGTTGCTCAGCGGATTGTGGCAAAACCCGGGTCAATGTCCGTTTTGGCGGTTAGTGTGCAATTTTACTGCGAGTGTTCGCTTGGTATTGTGGTGCCGCCGGAGCTGTTCACGCCACCTCCAAAAGTTGATTCACAGGTTTTAGTCTTGCACCTGCGGCCAGAACCATTATTTACAGATGTTGATAGTGATATATTTTTTAGAGTTGTTCGAGCGGGGTTTCATTCAAAACGTAAGAAGATAAAATCAAGTTTGCTATCAGACCTAGGGATGGGAAAAGAGCGGATTTCACAATTATTGGCTCAGGCTAATATCAGCCCAGATTGCCGCGCCCAAGAACTTTCAATGCAACAATGGCACGCATTATATAAAAGCTATATTTCATTCTTATAACACTCCCCTGCTCTTTTACTTAGCGCGTTAAGTTTGTTATAATAAACAAATAGATAGGAAAAAATATGGACCCAACAGATAATCTCGGCTACCTGCTCCACCACTTCTCTACCGAGCTTGATGCGCAATCCGATGAAATTTTGCAGACCAACCTTAATGTTGGGTTTTCACAGTTCAAGATATTGCTGGCACTAAACAGTAAAAACAGCGTTCAACAAAAAGAGATCGCCAGAATGCTTGGTCAGACAGAAGCCAGTGTTAGCCGCCAAGTGAAGATTATGCAGAAAATGGGGATCATCACCAGCAAGGTGAACCCAAATAACCGCCGCGAACGACAGGTGGTGCTGACCGCAAATGGTACAAAAGTTTTGCAATCGGCAACTGCCCTTTTGAATAGGCAGTTTAGTGGAGTGTTTGGTTGTTTGTCTCAGGAGCAGCAAGAGAATTTTTATGAGACACTCGGCATCTTGAACCGTTGGCTTAAAACTTTAGATTAATTCGTTTTTCAAATATGTATGTCGTATGAAGTATTTGGTATGTCGTATGTCGTAAGCGATATTTAGTATTTAGTATCTAAAATCTCACGTCACACATCTTACGTCTTGTGTCTATCTTCTGTATTCTAGTTTTTAGATCTTGCTATTTTACCAAAACGCTTGTGTATGATATAATATTGTAAGTTACCAGTGGGGTAACTAAAATATACGAGGGGCTGAATTTTAAGCTCGACGTCGGACTTTATCGGTTAGATCAGCAGGTCGCTTGTCAGCGTTATAGACACATCTGAATAGATGCAGAAAATTCACGTAGCGAAAACGAAAGTGCTGTAGCAAAATTGTTTGCTCGCAGTAACTCTGATTTCGCACTAGCTGCTTAATTTTATTAAACAGCCGTATCATGTACGACATCAGATAGTGCATTGATGCGCCATATTTTTCTGGTTGCATGGTTGCTATGATCCGTAGTAATCATTAAGCCTTTAGGACTGCGAAACATGCTGTTTTGTCTGTTTAAATGCATGTTTCTAAGAAACCCTAAACAGAATAAGCCTGTAGAAGACTAACCAAGATAAACCAACGGACCCGGGGGCGGTACCCGGCAGCTCCACCAGGCACAATACTGCGCCTGGCTTCGCCAAGAAGCCGGATGCAGAATTGGGGCTGGTAGTCCGGTGCAGGATTGTATCGGGCACCATTTGACAAATAAGTATAGTAAAATTCGAGCATGAAGTTTTATTACGTATATGTTTTAAAAAGCATACAAGCAGAACTCACCTATGTTGGATATACAGAGAATCTAAAGAACCGCTTTTTAGATCATAACAAAGCCAAGGTTAAGTCGACTCGCCCATATGCGCCGCTCGACCTGATTCATTACGAGGCATATAGAAATATGCGAGATGCTAAACGGCGCGAAAAATATCTTAAAACAAGCAGTGGCCGTACAACAATTCGCACAATGCTAAAAGAATATCTATCCCAGAGATAATTTTTAAGATGCAAAAACATGTTAAAGTATTTTTCCAATCTATAAATACATAATTTTTGTGTTATAATGCTTAAAAGATTTAAGCAGGCGCTTGGATGACAAGCGCTTTTTTATTCGAAAAATATGACTACATTTAAACAAGATCCAAGTAAGATTCGAAACGTGGCAATAATTGCTCACGTTGATCACGGCAAAACCACTTTAGTAGATGGTCTTTTAAAGCAGTCCAAAACGTTCCGCGACAATCAGGCAGAAATGGCCCAAGAACTGATTATGGACAGTGGCGACCAAGAGCGAGAACGCGGAATTACCATCACCGCAAAGGTAACCGCCGTTCAACATGACGA
>JBGSYV010000055.1:0-2937 GCA_041750695.1 Saccharimonadales bacterium (SeqCode)
CGGCCCTTCAGCGGTCAAGGTGATGCGTTGCCATGTGGCGATTTATTATTTATGGGCAGCCGGTACCGAACCGATCCAAAAATGCATCATTTTGTAGAAGAAGCACTCGGATACAAAGTGATAAGCCTTCAAACCATACCCCAGCTGAATACAGATAAAAAACCCGTTATTAATGCATCGACCGGCTGGCCTGATAGCTTTTTTTACGATATTGATCTAGCACTCGCAGTGCTTTCACCAGAGTTAATTGCCTGGTGCCCAGATGCATTTATGCCCGATAGCCAGGAAAAAATCCGGGAACTATCAATCGATAAAATTGAAGTTTCCCATGAAGAAGCCACCAAGGGTTTTGCCTGCAACCTAGTATCTACCGGAAAAACAGTAATTATGAGTGCGGACGCACCACTACTTCAAAACGAGCTAGAAAAACGGGGGTTTAAAACCGTTACACCCGAAATATCCGAACTCGCTAAAGGTGGCGGCTACATCCGCTGCACTTCATTAACTCTAACTGATTAACTTGCTAGTCCAATACTTTGGCGGTGGTGCATGCCTTCGAAATGTACGCCGTTTTGGCCGATTGATGCATACACCCTTTGCCGGGCCTGGATAATATTTTTTGCCCTTGTAGCCAAATGTACTACCCTACCGCCATCTGTTACAATATGATCGCCTTCGCGCCGAGTTCCAGCATGAAACGCGTGAACACCTGAGGGCAGTGAATCTAAACCATGAATCACTTTACCTTTCTCATAATCCCCGGGGTACCCTGCTGAAGCCAGTGCCACACTTATCGCCGCACCGTCGTGAGCCTTGGCTGTACGGTTCTCTAATTCTCCCCTTACAGCGGCGTGCAGTATGTCAATAAATCGCTCGTTCAACATAAGCATTAAAATTTGTGCTTCCGGATCACCAAAACGGACGTTAAACTCAAATAATTTTGGCCCATCCGCTGTTAGCATTACACCGCCATAAAGCACACCCTTGAACGGCCGACCCTCCATTTGCATTCCTATCAGTGTCGGCATTATTATTTGCTGCTCAATGATTTGCATATCCTGACTGGTCAAATCATCCAGTGGCGTAAAACAACCCATTCCACCAGTATTTTCGCCACGTTCAGCATCATCAACCCGTTTATAATCCCGGCAATACGGCAGCATCAGAGCATGTTCGCCGTCACAAACCGCAAAGAAAGAAACTTCGTTATTCTTGCCTGGATTTCTGCCAATAAGCCTCTCTTGGAGGATAATCTTGCCGCCTCGTCTAGCTATTTCATATATTTTTTGAGCTAATTTTTTATGATCTGGTTCGGCCTCCACGCCCTTGCCGAACGCCAATCCATCGTCCTTAACCACATAATTACCTCTGTCAAGCTGTGCAACCGCCTCTTGGGGATTCATGAACGATAAATCTTGGGCGCAGGGTAAACCATATCTCCGCTCGAATTGACCAGCCCACCCCTTGCTCCACTCTAGTTTGGCAGCGGCCTTTGTTGGTCCAAATACTGGCACAGCATATGCCTCAAAAACATCTACCGCTCCGTCTGCCAGAGGGTTGTCTGGTGCTACCAACACCATGTCTGCATTTTGCTTTGCCATGCGTGCAGTTGCCGCGACGCCTATGGCGGCTGAACAGTTAAATTCATCTGGTAAGTTTTCACCGACTTGCGCGGTCCCGGTGTTACCACCAGTAAAAAATACTTCGCAGCCTTCTTGTTCTAATCGCCAGCCAAGCGCATGTTCTCTTCCACCGCATGGCCCAACGATTACAACTTTTTCACTCATAACTTACGGTTTTTTATAGCCTTCTTTGTGGTAGCAATTTCATCCCAGGCGTGTTCGCCATCGGCTCGTTCGATGGTTTTTTCATGACCCTTACCAAGAAGCAGAACGGTATCACATGGTTTCGATCGTTTAATTGCAAACTCGATTGCCTCTGTCCGATCATGCACTAAAAACAGATCTTTATCGCGCACCTTTCCGGCTTTTTCAGCACCTTCGGCAATTTGATTCATGATTTCTAACCCATCAATATCCCGGTCATCTTCCTCTGTTATTACTACTTCATCGGCGTATTTGCCGGCTAATTCACCTTGAATTGCCCGCTTTGCCTCATCCCGCCGACCAGCAGAACCAAATAGTACAATCAATTTACCTTTAACTACTGGCTTCAAATCTTTAAACAACTTCTCAAAACTGTCAGGCGTGTGGGCAAAATCAACAATCACATCAAAATCCTGACCTTCATCAATCCGCGTCATTCGGCCTTCTACCCCATCAAGTGCCTCTATCCCCTGTTCAATTTGCGATTTACTTAAACCCAGTGCACGGCCGGTAGCCACTACCGCTAGTGAATTATAAACGTTGAAGCTACCCGGCAGCCGACAGTGAATATGGTATTCATCCTTGTCAATTTTAGCGATATATCGACTGCCTGCCGGGGTTAAGCGAACGCTACGAGCCCGTAAATCACCGTCTTTCGCCCCATAGGTAATATGGTTTTTTGTGTCACTAACAAATAGTCCAGCACTTGGATCTTCAGCATTTACAATACCGAGTCGCATACCCTTTTTATTACGACTAGTTTGCTGAAACATCATCCGCTTGGCATCACGATATCGTTCAAACGTTCCATGATAATCCAAATGTTCATGTGTAAGGTTAGTAAACACGGAAATTTCATACGGCACACCCCACACCCTGTGTTGCGCCAACGCGTGGCTCGTTGTTTCGAGAACAAGCCACTCCATTCCCTGTTTTTTCATTTGTTTCACTCGCTTGAGCATCTGGGGCACACTAACACTCGTCATATGAGCAATTTGCGGTTTAATCTCGTTATTCACCCCATATGCAACTGTTGTCATTAATCCAACGTTATACCCGGCTTCAACAAGCATTTTATGAATCATAAAGCTTGTAGTGGTCTTACCGTTCG
>JBGSYV010000056.1:0-2845 GCA_041750695.1 Saccharimonadales bacterium (SeqCode)
GTGTCATGCGTGCCAGTCACACTCCTTCTGAAACTGAAGCGGCGGCTCTTGAAATGGAAACCGCAGTAATGGAGTTTATCACAAAGAATCTAGGCTCACTTGCAGGCAAGAATGTTCTAGAAATTGGCACCGGTATTGGAAGGTTTACCAGGCCGCTTGCCGAAAGTGCTGCGAACGTAACAACTGTCGACATGACAGCCAGCATGATAGAACGAGCCAAAGTTAACCTGGCTGACTTGGGCAACATTACATACGTAGAATCGGAAATTAAAGATCTTGTTCCTGAAAAGAACGAATTCGATCTAGTATTTGATGTATGGGTACTCATGCACATTCTAGACGAACGTGAGCTTAACCAATCTTTATCAGTAATGGCACACGCAGCACCGACTGCTTTTATATGCGAATACACCGATCAAGGGGAGCGTGCGGTAGGGCCGTATTCTATACTACGATCACCAGAAGAATATATTGACAGCTTTCCTATGCCGATCATAGCACAAGAAGACTTTTACTATGTAGGCGATCGCTCTAGCCTCATGTTTTTCGAGAAACCACAAGAATAAACGTCCAATGTCACCATCAGAATCCATATTTAAGCCCTAGTTAAAACTACTCATTTTGCTACAGTTATACTATGAATAAAAATAGCCCTGTAGATATGCAAAGAATTGCAACAAAAGCCTTAATAATAGACGGGAACGGCAAATACTTACTGCTAAGAGAGGCAAGCACATATAAGGAAGGCACGAATGTTGGTAGATACCATCTTCCTGGTGGTCGTTTGAATATCGGTGAATACTTTGAAGATGGCTTATTCCGAGAAGTTAAAGAGGAAACTGGGTTAGAGATAGAAATAGTCAGGCCACTGTATGTTGGTGAATGGCGACCGGTTATTAAAGGTATTAGGAATCAAATTGTTGCCATTTTCTTTTTATGCAGGGCAAAGTCAACAAAAGTGACACTTAGCGAAGAGCACGATGATTTTCAATGGGTCAGCCCAAAAGAGGATAATAAACTCGATGTCATGGATCCAGAAAACAAAGTGATTGCAAGCTACTTGAATACTATAAATTACTAGCACGCAGTAACCAAAATGGAGATTTACAAAAAATAGTAGCTATCGGCTATCAACCTACATAAAGGGGTTTAATTTATTAATTTCAGTGAGGGCACAACCTCTTTTGGTATGATGTGAGCATGAAAATATTCTTTTATAACTGCAAACCCGCGGAAGAACACTGAATACCACCTACTGAATAACCTCTTCTTTTTACATATTTACAGATTATAATTTATATGTTATTATTTATACATGGAAGATGATAGAACACCAGTAAACTCTGATTTAATTGGCGAGGTACTGAAGTGGCAGGATGGATTGGGCCGCACGGTTGGGGATAATCCGAGGCTTAGAGACAGACTTGATAGTCTCGGAAATTTGGATGGAGACACGCCAAATGCGGAAGATGACCCTACTAATGATGCTAAAAATGGACTGGCTATTGGCCAACTAGTAGCTGATAGACTACTAGTTGAGACTGGAATGCTGGAATGCAGCATTGCTGCGTCTGATACGGCAAAAGAAGCGGCTGAAATATTTATTTTACAATGTGATGCTTTTACCGGTACAGAAAACAACCCTTACAACAAGCGTCTCTTCATGGCAGACCAAGAATTCCGAGGCAAGGAAACAACCGTCCTCATGCTTGGATCTGAACACATAACGGCAAACGGCCGAGCAGTACAGCTCGCACTAACCAAGCCCACCCAACAGCCCAAAAAACGACTTAGCATCGGGCGGACAAACTCAGACGCAACCCCCGAACCCCTAACCCTAACCGCCATCACGCGTGATTCTATAGCGTTCCCGCTAGCTTATTTTAGAAGGTCAAATAAGCAGTACTGCGATCATCTGCAATTCTTCGGAGAAGATACTATGGATGAACTAGAATCTACAAACTTTTACGGATGGGGGAGTGATGACCACGGCAGTCGTTTTGATGCTGTCCAAGCAATTGGGGCGTTAATGAACGATGTGGCCGCCATCCAACAAGAAAGCGCCGAAATAGACTTAAGCAGGCGAGCAAGCGCCGTAACTGATCACTTGAAGTTAGATGAACGGATGGATGCACAACTGGGCGCATGTGATCCTGCAGTTGAAGGAATTATAAACCAGGTAATGCGCTGTACTTCACTGGACCAACCACGAACAGTATCACGTGTGTTTCGAGACGTGCAAATGGGTAAAGTGATGACCGATCTTAGGGTGGAAGGCACAGTCGAGCCCGTGGGCAGCAACCCACACCGCCGGAGATTTGTCATAAAATCACACCCCAGCTCACAACCTGATAGAGAATGGCCAGAACAAATCTTCATGATTGATCAATGCACCGGCATTGTCAGATGCACCCCAGAAGGTGAAGATAAACCGCCGACTGAAACCGACATTCAACTTATGAATTCGTTAACCGAAGGCTTAAAACCGATCCAGCAAACAAAAGTGGACCAAAAAATCGAAACACACGACCGACTACGCCTGCGAATTTTTTTGGCTGGATGTGCTATCAGCAGCACGGGGTTTTACGGTTCCGCCGTTATGTATCAAGGAGCTGAACCATTAGAAGCAGTTTTTCAAAGTGGATTGCTTTTTTCAATAATGGCTTTGGGGAGCTGGGCCGTAAAAGATTCGGTGAGCGCAGGGAAAAAATTCAGAAACTCCAACACAAAATCAATCGAACAAACGTCACAACCCTGAATCTAAAATACTGGCACAATAACTACACACACCAACAGCTCACTACATAAACCGGCAGCTATTTTTACACTACAAAGTTTAGAATAT
>JBGSYV010000057.1:0-2706 GCA_041750695.1 Saccharimonadales bacterium (SeqCode)
CTGCATAATCGAAGTCCCGACCTGATTAACCTCGTTGATACTATTTGATTTTACCCGAGAAGAAGCGATCATTATAGAAAATGCCGCAACAGCCCCAATGAGCAAACTAAAAATGCTGATGTAAAGCAATGTTTCAACTAAAGTAAAGCCGGTGCTGTTGTTTATTTTCTTCATGGCTCAATAATCATGAACTCCGCATTAGTGGCATCTGATGTAGCATATAGCAAAGAACTAACTGAACTAAATACCACACCGTTCAAATCATCATTGGAGCCAATCGCCACACTATCCTCTAAAGTCGGCGCGGCTGGATTTGTAATGTCGTAAATCGCTAGTTCAGCCCCGTCTGTATCTGTTGCAGCATAAAGCCGAGTGCCATTGTTATTGATATCAAGATCGTTAATTATTCCAGAACCAAAGCTTGTATTAAGTGCTGGTGATCCAGGGGTTGACACATCAATCGAAACTATTCCAGTACCATTCATACCAAGAAAAATCGTAGAATTATACCCAGAAATTGAAATTGCATCGGTTGGGCCCGCAACATTATAGCTTCCTGCCGATGATAAATTGCCTGGCACAGAAATATCAACTACCACTAGCTCTGCAGAATTATTAGTGGAGGCTAAGTATGCGTATGAACCAAGTATGTGAACATCGTTTATACTGCCGGAGTAAGAAAGCGAATCAAGCACGGTAGGGTTTGTTGGCGTGGTGATATCAATGGAATAAAATTCATCTTGTGCACTCGAAACTCTGGTTAAGTACAAAGTTGTGCCATCAACTGCTACTGATAAACCATCTGCGTTACCTGGCAAGTTTAATGTACCGGCTTCGAATGGCGAAGAAGGGTTTGAGATATCAACAACTACTAACTCCTTTTGATTACTACTCGATGCAACATACGCATAATTGCCGGAAACGGCCACACCATTTGTAGCTCCACCAGTAATGTTAAGTGAACCGACGACGTTCGGTGCATCAGGATTAGAGACGTCAATAATAGCGAAGTTTGGGTTCCCTCCAGCTCTAGTCACATAGGCATAATTACCCTGTGTATCTATTTTGCGCCCGTCCTGTGCACCAGCTAGATCCACCGCTGAGCGTATGGTTGGACCAGTTGATGGTGGTGGCCCCGAAGGTGTTGTCCAATTTGTAAAATATGCTGTGGCACTGGCAACGCCGTCTCGTTGTTGATTTTGTTGCCAGGTGACCTCGACGGTAACCTGCTTGGTATCTGCATCAACTTCTTCAATAGTTATGGTACGAGTAAATATATCAACTTCATCAAAACTACCACTAAGACCCCAGGTAGTATCAATAGAAAGTCCGTGCGTACCGTTACTCAAGTTGGCAAAATTGTTATCCCGTAGATTCCGAACCGCTTCCATTCCCTCATCGACCAGCATGTTTGCTCTTACACGATGACCAGCCAAAGAGGTTGATTCTTGACCAAAAATTATGGCCCCAACAAAAATGGTGGCAATAACACCAAAGAGGGTCACCGCCAAAAGAACCTCCACCAAAGAAGACCCCTGTGAAGTTAATTTAGTATGTAAGCATGCCTTTTTCATTGATTGAGATCTCCTGTGAATCTGTATCAGTTGAGAGTGTAGCTGATCCGGTACTAGTGAACCCCGTTAGCTTCTCAAAAATAAACTCCTGGTCACCACTGGCAGAAATTGCATTCCCTAAATCAATCTCCTCGTCATACCCAACGTCTCTACCTGCAAACGAACTGCCAGTAAATACAACTACTTGATCGTTGGTTATATATACTCCCCAATCCCCGTCAGCTTTAGCGGTTTGAGCCAAAATTTGTGCCCGGCGCAAACTCTGTACTACACTCGTGGAGGCAATATCCAGGTCGTTTTGTCGTTGAGCGCGCAATATTAGTGGCGTAGAAAAACCAGCAATAACAGAGACAAGTGCTACAACCAGCATTATTTCCAAAAGCGTAAAACCAGATTGATTGGAAACACCCCTCATCTAGCGTTAAACCCTCCAATGAGGCTATAGATTGGCACAATAACTGCCAAAGCAATAAACATCACCATAAGCCATATAATAACTAACAAAACCGGTTCAAGTAATACAGACAGGTTTTTGGCAGTCGCTTCTGATTTTTGTTCGTAAATTACTCCTATGCGACCAAATGTTTCCGGTAGATTCCCTGACTTTTCGCCAGTAAAAATCATTTGCTGCACAAATGAGGGAACTAGTTTATGGCGAGGATCGACTTTTTTGAATGATTTTTGGAAGGAATTACCGTCTTGAATAAGTGCATAAAGCTGGCTGTAAATTTTTTTGTATTGGGGATATTCAGCTCCGTTGCTCATTGCTTGCAATGCTTGTGCCGGGTTTAAGCCTGCTTTCAACAAAGACCCGTACAGATAGCCAAAACTAGCTACTTCGTTTTCTCGAATCAGTCTTCCGATGATTGGTAGTCGAAAGACAAGTCTTTGCCCAATTGTACGCGTTTTTTTATACACAAATAATATAATAATCGTTGCAATAAGAGCTATGATTGTTCCGGGCACCACATACAGGCCATACTCTCTTAAAAAATCACCTAATGCTATTAAAACCTTTGTTGTTACTGGCAGTTCCACGCCAAGTTGATTAAAGACGGTTGCCAGCCGTGGCAGGAGAAACCAAGAAATTACCAAGCCGATAATTATCGCCAAGATCGTCACTATAACCGGG
>JBGSYV010000058.1:0-6880 GCA_041750695.1 Saccharimonadales bacterium (SeqCode)
CAGAGAAGATCTTTCAGCTAAATGAGAAAAAGCAATTTAGAGTACTCGATATTGATACCGAATCTAGAAAAATCGCACTAAGCTTGAAAGATACCAAATAACTACTTCATAGAACTGTTCGAAGTCGCACGTAGCAAATCATAAGAAAGGAGGCCACCACCATGAGTACAACAATTGAAATCAAAGACATGATTACTGTAGGTGAGCTTGCAGAAAAACTTATGATACCTACAACCACGCTAATTGCTGAGTTGTTTAAAAACGGGGTGATGGTAACGGTAAACGAGCGAATTGATTTTGAGACCGCTCAGATTATTGTTGAGGAATTGAAGCTTGATTTTGAGCTGACAAAAAAATCTTCTGATGATGCTTTGCAAAGTCGAAAAGAACGCAAGCAATCATCCGCAGAAGGCGCAGTATTAGAGAATCGCCCACCAGTTGTGGCGGTAATGGGCCACGTTGATCACGGGAAAACCTCATTATTGGATGCTATTCGTGAAGCGGACGTTGCTAAAGGCGAAGCCGGTGGAATTACACAGCACATTTCGGCGTATCAGATAGAGGTTAAGGGTAAAAAGATAACTTTCTTAGATACCCCCGGTCACGAGGCGTTTGCTGCACTTAGGGAGCACGGCGCACAGTTAACAGACGTGGTAATTATTGTAGTGGCTGCTGATGACGGCATAAAACCACAAACTCTCGAAGCGATTCGATTCGCCAAAAAAGCTGGCGTTCGGATTATTGTCGCAATTAATAAAATGGATAAACCAGAAGCAAACCCCGACAGAGTAAAACAGCAACTTTCTGAACACGGACTATTAATTGAGGAGTGGGGTGGCGATACAGTTGTAGTGCCGGTGTCTGCTCAGACAAAAGTGGGCATTCCAGAGCTGCTTGATATGGTGTTATTGGTGGCCGATATCGAGGAGTTAAAGGCGGAGGCTACAGTGCCAGCACGCGGGCTCATCATAGAGGCGCATATGGAACAGGGGCGGGGGCCAATCGCTGTGGCGCTCATCGAAGCCGGCGAACTCAAAAAAGGTCAGTTCATTGTGGCGGGAAGCTCTCAGGGTAAGGTACGGAGCCTGGAAACAACTCAGGCAGAGACTATTGATGTAGCTGGCGCCTCCACCCCTGTAGTTATTACTGGTTTTCGTAGTCTTCCGGAGTTTGGCGAAGAATTTTATGTAGTTAGCACTGAAAAAGAGGCCAGGAGTGCAGCAGAAAAAACTGGTTTTGCTCAAAAAGAATCCAAGACAGGAGTCAGCAGTAGTTCGCAACTGATGCGAATGATTAACCGCAACATAAATGTTCAGGAGCTCCCAGTTATTATTAAAGCAGATGTAAAAGGCTCACTGACCTCTGTTATAGACAGCTTAAAAACTCTTGAAAATGAAGAAGTGGCAATCAAGATTGTTGGATCTGGAGTCGGTGCGATTAATGAGAACGATTTGCATTTAGCGGCAACAAGTAATGCGATTATTTATGGTTTTAACGTTACCATTCCAGCCGGTATCAAGCAGCATGCGTCAAGAGATAAAATAATCGTTCGTTTATATCAGGTGATTTATGAGCTTATTGATGACGCAAAAGAAGAGCTTGGACAACTTCTGGCCCCTGAGGTAGTTGAAAAAGAATTTGGCAGGCTCGTAATTAAAGGGGTATTTAAGACAACAAAGACCGAAGTTATTTGTGGCGGTGAAGTCACCAAGGGTAAAATAACTGCTCCTGCACTGGCTCGTGTTGTACGGAACAAGGATGTTATTGCAGAAGTTGAGGTTATGAGTGTAAAGCGCGGCCCACAAGAAGCCAAAGAAGTTTTCGAGGGCGACATGTGTGGCCTTCAGTTAAAAACATCCTCAAAAGTAGAGTTGGAAGAAGGTGATCGAGTAGAGGTATTTACTCGAGAATCGATTACCCGAACACTATAAATCGAGCATGGTTATGGAACGAAAACCAATAATTAATGAATTCGACTACGATGATGAGGATAATGATCAGCATGAGGAAGCTCCACCGCGTAAGCGATCAGAGTTTTTGAATCGCTGGCGTGACTTAATATCAGGTAACCGACCAGAAGTTGATCAAGAAGACGGAAAAGAGGAAGAAAGCGAAGAGGATGAGGAGGATGATGTTCCTCAGCGGCGCAGACTATTCCGGCGATTTTTTACGTCAAACGTAACACTTTAAACAACCCAAACGACTGATAAGAATCAGGAGCGACACCAAGAAGAGTATGAAGAAGATTTTGAAGTGCCAGAGGCTGCGGAACTGACCGATCAACTGCCGCTTGTTGAATCTGTCCCACAGGAACCAGAAGAGGGAATGGCAGAGCTTAATATTGAACAGCTCTATATTGAGGAAGATCAAGCGGGCAACGTTGTATCAAGTGAAACAATCTCAGAAGATATCGTATTTCGTACAGAGGGTCGGGACGTTCAAGCTTCTGTCGAGCAGCGACCTGTAGAGGATGAGCTACAGGAAGAGCTTGATATGGCTGAAGAACGTGAGCAACCCGTTGCTTGGGACTCTGAAATGCCTGATGATCAAGGGCTAGTTATGAATGAGATGAGGGGCCGGGTTGAAGCAGCGGAGCTTGATAGTAGCGATGAGGGCCCGGTGGAATCAGGTGCAGTTCAGGTTGGGGCGGTGGCTGCAGACCGACTGAGGACAAGCAGGGATGAACGATTACGCAATGAAGTGCGTGAATTCAAACGAGAAACAGAAACAGATCAACGAAAGCAAGATAAAAAAATTCATCAGCAAGAAGAACAGATCAAACACTTGAATAAAAAAACAGAAAAATTGATCGATGTTCAGCCGACAAAGTTGAATAATAATGAGCCACAGAAACCCCGGCCAAAATCAGTTGACGGGCAGAGAGAACAGTCTATTTCTGAGGTAAAAAAAGAAGAATTGTCCCCTGAACAACCTGTTGAACGAACGGAAAAAAAACCTACTCCAAGTGAACAATATAGTCGTGCAGCTGAGCAAGAATTGCGGCCTCAGAGTAGCTCAGTTTCTACGCGGGAAGAAGGCTCACCGTCATATCAGGGCATAGAGCGTGAGTTTTCACTCAATACAAACCCAGAAAAACCGAAAATCCCAGATGAGCACACCCCAATAGACAGGGTAATAACTGATTATGAGCGCACCATGGGTTCATTATTGGAACGTGTTGCAAAGGCCGATCAAAACGAGAATTATAACGAAGCCGTTCACGAACAGCGAAACGAAATAAAAGATAATCCAGCTCGACGCGACAGACGTGGAGCAGGTCTTGCCGACGAGCGAATTGATGTTTCTGATGACTCATTGAGCTCAAGTGGAGCTGCTCCAGTTCATAAAGTAAGCCAGGGCGGTAAGCATGCAACCTCTGACAATAGTGACGACCGTCTAAACACGAAAAAAGATTTATACAAGACTGCTGTTATAAGTGGTGTTGTTACGGCTGTTGTCCTCCTCGCCGCAGTAGCGGTAATTACCCTGCTTTCTTGATAAAATGGGAAATACCAACTTTTATCTTTTAGATTATAAAATTTTTAAATTGGCTGATGGACTGCTACAGTGGTAAAATGAAATTATAAAAAAGAAGGATATGATATGTTTAAACTAGATGACAATTTGCTAAAAGAACTTGGTCTCGGGGCGCTTCCAGCTCAAGAAAAGAACCGAATGCTGGCGCATATTTATGAAACGCTAGAAATGCGTGTTGGGATGCGGCTTGCAGGGGGTATGAGTGAGCAGCAGCTTGATGAGATTGAAAAACTAATGCCCCTTGAGACCGATACACCAGAGGTTAAATCTCAAAAAGAGAAGGCAGCACTTGGTTGGCTTGAATCGAACTTTCCAAATTATAAGCAAGTTGTGGCTGAAGAACTTGAGAAACTTAAGAGTGAAATTAAAGCTTCCTCACAGCAAATCATAGCCTCAATTCAACAGGCACAGCAGTCACCCCAGCAACAGCCCGGGCAACACCAAGCTCAAGTTCCTCCGCAATATCCACAACAACCGCCAGCTCAGCCACCTCAGCAGTAAGGACACCTACCGTAGAAAATTTTAGCCAAAATAGCTGGTTTTCTAGGAGTTTTTATAGCCAGCCAAAAAAGCTTCGGTGGTCATAATATTTTTTCCGGCTGGCTTGAGCTTTGTAATGGTTAGTGACTGTTCGCTGCAGACTACAATTAATTGGTTTTTTATAATGATAACCTCGCCCGGTTCTCCTTGGTGATCTGACACTTTCGCCTGAATAATAACTGTGTCTTTGCCAAGTAGTGTTGTTCGACTTTTTGGCCAATCAAGAAATGCCCGGATTTCTCGTTCAATCTGTTTTGCTGGCTTGGTCCAGTCTATAACACCGTCACTTTTGGTGAGCTTTCTAGAGTAAGATGTTTTTCTTTGCGTAATCGATTGTGGGGCGAGTTTCGAGTTTTTATTATAACCGGGGAGTGATTTTTTTAAGAGTCGGTAGCTAAATTCAACCAGATGCTTTGTTAGTTCGGGGCTGGTGATATCCGGTGGTAGTTCATAAACGCCGTATGCTAAAAGCGGGCCTTCATCCATTTTTTCAACTAAACGCATTAGGCTGACCCCAGTTGTTTTTTGACCGGACAAAATTGCAAAATTAATTGGATCGGCGCCTCTCCATTCTGGCAGAACCGAGAAGTGACTGTTAATGATCCCAAGCGGGAAATAACCGATGACATCTTGGGTGATGATAATCCCAAAATCGATAAGTATACCAAGCTCACTTTTAACTGGTTGAGTTGACATGAGTTGACTCAACTCTTTTTTATTATGCACTAGTAAAAGCGGTAGATTGAGCCGATCGGCAACCGTAATTACCGGAAATTCGCCTTTATGGTGTGCCGGTTTTGGTTTTGTGATTACTGCTTCAATCTCAAAATCAGCGGCAAGCAGCTCTAGTGATTTGGCGGCAACCGGCCCGCTACCAAAAAAAACTATTTTTCCCATAGGTCGGAGTTGTCCTTTATGTCTTTTTCGTAGTCAAGCGGCTGTAGCTTACCGGCTGAAGTAAGTTTGAAAAATCCTTTGGGATCGTCTCGGATATGATCGATAAATAACTTTCCTTTGGTGTGGTCAATTTCATGCTGAAAAACACGGGCTAAAAAGCCCTCTGCGGTTACGCGGAACTCCTTGCCGTTTAGGCCGAGTGCCTTGATGCGAACCTTGTTATAGCGGGGTACTTTGCCATAGACATCTTTAATACTTAGGCAGCCCTCGTAATCTTCAATGATTTCGCCTTCGAGTTTGGTAATCTCGGGGTTAATAAACACATGAAACGAACGGTTTTCTTTGTTATCGAAATCTTCACGAATAATTACTACCTTCAGTAAGCTGTCGATTTGTACTGCTGCTAGTGCCACTCCGACTTCGTGTTCACGGCTGTCTTCCCAGCTAAGTGTCGCAGATTCCATATCAGTTATCAGTTTTTTTATCTCATCAGTTATTAATCCGACCCTTTTTGATGGTTGTCGAAGGTGGGAATGGGGGAGCGTTATGATGTTGTTTTTTGTAGCGGTCATTATCTTACCGAGTATAGCGTACTCTTTAAATAAGCACAAAATCAGGGGTTATAATAAATTAACCGGGTCTAGGTTGTAGCTCCAGCCAGACGGCAGCGAACCGATGATTTTTGTAAGTGCTTGCCGGTTCTTTGCCTTTACGACTATTTGCCAGCGGTATCCAGCACTGCTTTTGTGATGAAACGCTGGGCTTGGACCAAGTACTACTACCTCGGGGAGGTCAGTTTTTATTTTGCTGGCGTACTCTTTGGCAGTTTTCTCTGCGGAGGAGTTGTTCTTTCGACTACAGGTGAGCTGCAAAAGATTATAAAACGGGGGTAGTTTGTGGCGACTGCGTGCAGCGATCTGGGATTGATAAAAGGATTCCCAGTTCTTGGTTGTTGCGGCCAGTATGGCGGGGTTTTTAGGGTTGTAAGATTGGATTATTACGCATGATTGATTATTCGTCCGCCCCACGCGACCCATTACTTGGGTTAACAGCTGATAGGTTTGTTCTTCGGCAGTAAAATCCGGCAGGTATAGGCTGCTATCGGCAAAAGGTACCCCTACTAGCGTAAGATTCGGGAGGTGAAGACCCTTAGCGAGCATTTGCGTTCCAACAAGGATATCGATTTGCCCACTATTCACGGCCTCGTATTGTTTGTGAAGTGTTAGGGCTGAGGGCGTATCGCTATCAAATCGCATTATATTTGCATGGGGAAAGTGTTTTTTTAGCTCCGCTTCGAGCGCCTTGGAACCGGCCGCCTGAAAGACAATCTCGGTATTGTTGCATTCCGCGCAGACGGTTGGTGGTGACTCGTTATAGCCACAGGTGTGACACCGCAAAATATGTTCGTCTTTATGGTAAATGAGGGGAATATCGCAATCTGGACACTGTGCTTGCCAGCCGCATGTCTCGCACACTACTAATCTTGCGGTGCCGCGTCGATTTAAGAAAATGAGCGACTGTTGATTAAGGGAAATAGTGTCTTGGACTTGTTTTAACAAAGCATCAGAGAAAAGAAACGACTTAGTAAATTTAGATTTATCAGTTCGGTCGATTATCTGAACCTTTGGGGCAAGCATGGCGTCATTTACCGGCTTATCCATTCTGGCAATGGTGGCTCCGTGTTGTTTAAAACTGTAATAATCGCTGACCCGTGGCGTGGCCGTCCCCATGACGCACTTGGCGTTCGCAAGGTTTGCGAGCTTTGCTGCCACCCTTTGCGCCTGATAGTAAGGTGATTGATCTTGTTTGTAGCTGTTATCGTGGGCCTCGTCGATTACAATCAAACCAACGTCTTTGAGGGGTGAGAATAATGCCGAGCGCGGGCCGAGCACGATCCATGGTTTTT
>JBGSYV010000059.1:0-8815 GCA_041750695.1 Saccharimonadales bacterium (SeqCode)
TTTTTGATAAGTCTCCTAGAGGAAGTTGCATATTGTCGTTGTACTTTGGGTGAACACTGTCGAGTAAAGCATGAAAACTTTTATAATCATCACTTATCTTCATTAGCGTGACGACAGAAGCAAGATGCTCGCGTAGTTTAGGATGACCGACATCTTCAGTGAGTAGGCGGTGGAGGTGATGCTTAGGTAATCCTTTCTTATTTTTTGGTGTATTCTTCTTTAACTCCTTCAGTACACTCGGTGCAAGCCTTGCGTAGATAATATCGTTTGTTATTCTTCCAAAGTACTGAGGTTTTTTTACACTATCAGTAGGGAAGTTGAGGTTACGAAGCCTAAAGAGGTTTTCATAGAACTCATCTGGGAATGTTTTAACCCACGGTCGTAGTTCTTTTGCGATAAATTGTTCTAGTATTTTTGCAAGCGAGTCTTTTGCTCTTTGATTTTGATATCCCGTAGCTTCATCGACCAATGCAATAATTCCTACGTCTGCAAGTCCTCTGATAAGTATGTCTGATGCAGTGATATATGGTTCGTATCTTTTGCTCACGCTACCCTTTGTCCGCAACATATCATCCCTGAGCTTTAAGTAGAGCTCTGCTATTTTTGGCAATAACAAGGCGTTGTAGCCCAGAACTCTATTACCATTTTTTGTACGATATGGCACTGGCTTTGCCGGCATCGCTTCTATATCTGGTAAGTATGGCTTAAACACCTCGGTTTGGAGAAAAGTTGGTATATCGCCGGCAGTACTACTAACACCTGTGCCCCCTCTAAAGGAGCGTGAACGACCAATCGCTTTCAAGAATGTTGCCTGGCTTATGACTCTTGTTTCATCTGGCAAAACTACACAAGAGAGCTCAAGCTCGCCAATCTTCAGGCTTCCTTCGTTGATAGCTAGGGGTAGGGTATTGTTCCAGCGTTCTATCGCTGCTTTTTTCGCAATCTCTTTTCTTTGCTCCTTGGTTAGTGCTCTTGCTCTGGCATTGCCCATCTCTGAGTATTTATTTGATGATGACATATAACTCCTTGCTTACTTTCGATGCTTACATACTATAGTAAGCAAGCATACAATGCAAGCATAGCTTTTAAAATATTAATTCAAACTCACTATAACAGTTGTAATTCGCTCATTTCATGTGCTACACTAAGGGTACATTAACAGTACCAGTGTTTAGTCATTCATGGTGTAAAGACATTAAGTCTGGGCGAAAAGCCAGCAACTGAATTTAACTACCAGCGATTGCAAAAATCGACTAAGGTTCGCAACCGTTCTGGGCAAATTACGCGTTTCATACGTGTGTTTTTGGTCGGAAAGGAAACGATGTCTAATGGCAGACCCAGGCACAATAAAAAGGGCTCGCTTGTAGCTTTTATTACTAAAGAGCTCCAAAAATCTAATATTAATGAATTATCAACAGACGGTCAGAACGTACTTGCTTTGCTTACGTTGTTTGTTGATATCGAGTATCGTAATAGTTATGGCAAATCACTCGATTGGAAAGAGGGTAAAGGCTACAAAATGAATAAAAACGAAGTCCTAGCAGACCAGTTACCTCCCGTTGATACTGATGGGTCTGCTAGGCTTTCATCGACGGGAGGTCATTGTTTATGAACACCGACATAAAATCGAAAGCATATGTTTACCTAAGACGCTCACAAGACCGTGAAGACCGCCAATCACTGTCAATTAGTAAGCAAGACGCTCAAGTTCGACAGATTATTACCGACAATCAACTAATGCCTATTTATTTGCCACCAGAAGAAATGAGTGCAAAAAAGCCAGGTAGGCCAATATTTAACGATATGGTGGAAAGTATTGAGCAAGGCAAGGCTCGTTATGTTGTCGTATGGGCATTGAGTCGTCTTAGTCGTAATTCTATAGACGCTGGTCGTGTCATCTACTTGCTTGATACAGGCCAGCTTCTGGCTATTTACACGCCAACACGTGTTTACCGCAATACACCTGACGATAAAGCTTTTCTCGCTATTGAGCTGGCATTTGCCAAGAAAAGTAATGATGACCTTAGTGTTCAAGTCATTGAGAGTTTTGGTCAAAAAAGAGAACGAGGTGAGTACCCAGGACCAGCACCACTAGGTTACAGTAATGCGATTATAGGACCAGGTAAACGAAATATAGTGCCTCACATTGAAGATGCACCCAGGGTACTTTCGTTGTTCACGTTAGCTTCTACAGGTCAGTACACCCTACAAGATATTTGGAACAAGGCATACGAATTTGGTTTACGCACACGCTCAGGTAAGCAATTAAGCAAGCAGACCCTTGCTGACCTACTCCACAGGCGTATGTATACTGGCGTATTTAAGTATGGTGGTGATGGCTGGACACAAGGCACGTACGAGCCGTTGATAACCGTTGAATTATACGACCAGGTTCAAGTAGCAATGGGCTGGGTAAAGCCCGTGAAGCGGGCTAAAACCGCCAAACAGAACTATCCTTACAAGGGTATTGTTGTGTGTGAAAATTGCGGTTTTAACATAACTGCATATACAAAACCAAAGGTTCTAGCTGATGGGCGAGTTGAAACCTACCAGTATTACGTTTGTACGCATAAGAGCAAAGTACAGGTGTGCAAAGAGCCACAGGTGTCAAAGGATATTATCGAAGACGAGATTTACGCACGGGCTTGTGATTACGAAATGACGACTACTGAAGCCGAAAAGTGTCTCGAGTTTGTAAGCAAGTTTTACGATGAAAAACTAAAACAGCGTAATAAATATCTTGATGTATGGCGTGTAGACCATAAAAAAGCATCAGACACGATTGACTACCTTGACGAGCTGCTAGAGAACCGAACTATCTCACCAGAACGCTACAAAACACGTATAATCGAGCACGAAGCAACTAAGGTTCGAACCAAGCAACTGATTGACGGTGCAAGCCAAGACGCCGAACTATGGTTAGAACTAGCTACAGAGGTATTTTCGGGTGTCGTAAACGTGGGTGATATTTTTGAGCACGCCAATGATGATGAAAGACGTCAGTTGATGTTGATGTTAGGTTCGAACTGGACTTTGGGCAACAAAAAAGTGGCCCTAACTCCTAGGAAACCACTTGATTTGCTTTACCAGCCAACCAGAAATCCTGATTGGCGGGCCCGACCGGATTCGAACCGGCGATCTCCTCCGTGACAGGGAGGCGTGTTAGGCCGACTACACCACGGGCCCTCGTCGACGATAGCTGTAAGCTTGAGACGACGAGCACAAAATAAATTTGCTGCTCCTCGCCACTAAGCTCTCTGCTTCGTCTCCTCTCAAATTTCCAAACAGCTAAAGCTTGGTTTGAAAATTTGATTTTTCTGCATTCAAGCGAGAGGCTTTGCTTCGTTTAAATACAGGTCCAAAAAGTGATATGAACAGGTGAGATGATAGCAAAATTTTGGAAAAAAGGCAATTGTATACAGATTTTTATAATGGTTGTATAGTATATCTTATGAAAGAGATGGATATAGAAAAATTAGTTGGTAGGATTATTTCTGAACCGGATGAAAATGAGAAAAGCCGTGTCATGGCAGAATTAATAGGCAGAGTTTGTGGGGTAGATGAACCCAGTGCACAATCTGACTATGATTCATCAACTGGCGGTGCTAGTCCACCAGGGCCAGAACTAGATTTTGTAGACGAAGCCGATTCTGAGAGCAGCTCATATCTTGATGCGCTTGTTGATCGGATGGAAAGAGGGAAAAAAACGAGAGGGGTGCGCTCAGTAGATGCACCACCTCCACCCTCAACTCCTTCGCCGCCAACGATTCATGATTTGGCCGGGGGAGCTGGTACAGCTCAGCGGAGTGGTGTTCCGAGCCGCGCAAGTAAAGGTCGCAAAGGGTTTTAATAGTAAGATTTCAGTTTTTGGCTAGATTTATCTAGCGACGTATACTATTTTATGTAGGCCATTATTATTTACGCATAATTTAACTAATTGCGTCGGTCCTTTTTAGGCCACCTTAGCTCAGTTGGTAGAGCGACACATTCGTAACGTGTAGGTCAGCAGTTCGATTCTGCTAGGTGGCTCCAGTTTTCATAAATGCGGGTATCGTATAGTGGTTAATATGCGACCTTCCCAAGGTCGAGAGGAGAGTTCGATTCTCTCTACCCGCACCATAGGCTTTTTGCCTGATATTTTGTATACTCAAAGATAGATGATCAAATTAACAAAAATAAGAAAATCTTGGTTTTTTATAGGTTTAATCGCTGTTTTAATTGCTGCTCCGAATTCGATGATTATCCGAGCGACAGTGAGTGATGCCGATCCGTTTTTATTCAATTCGCTAAGGTTTTTAATCATTGGGCTGGTGACGCTGCCGATTATTATTCGGTATCGAACATCGTTGAATAAAACTAATTTAAAAAACGTTTTTTTCGCTGCTGTTGCCATGACAATTGCCACTGTTTCATTTGTTTGGGCATTAAAACTTAGCCAGGCCAGCTACGTATCTATTTTTACGCTGATTACCCCAATTGTATTAATTGTTTATTCAGCAAAATTCAACAAAGAACAGATTAGTCGCCGCGCAGTAGCGGGGATTTCACTTGCCGCCGCCGGAGCAGCCGCACTTGTGTTGTTGCCTGTAGCTTTTAATCAAAGCGGTGATTTTATATTTTACCCAGCGGCAACATTCATAGTTTTGTTTAATATCCTTTCGTTCCCGGCTGCGGTTATATTTTTCAAAAAATCTAACGAAGGAGGCGTGCCGATGTTCTCAGTTATCGGTATCTCTGCTTGGCTAATTTTTGCAGTTAGCGCTGTCTGTTACTTGCTCTTTTCGCCTGCTGGGGAGACGGTTGATTTTCGTTTTCTTCAAGGTGTCTTATATTCTGGATTGGCGGTTGGTTTAATTGCTCGAGTATTAGCCACTAAAAGCTACGAATATGTTGGCGCGGTCGTCTCTGGGGCGCTTGGCTATCTTGAGTCGCTCATTGCGGTGCTGTTACCGGTCTTTATTTTGGGAGAGGTGTTGTCGATTCAAATGGCTATTGGCGGTGTATTGATTTTACTTGGGGTGTATGTTGTCGAGCATCACAAACACCCTCATCACAAACACCATCTTTTTGCCAAGCACCATTAAACCTTTAAAGGTCATGGGCATGTTGTTGTATTATGAATAAAGTGGAAGAAACAAGATTATAGCACTAATCCGATAAGCTGATTATGGAAATTCCAAATAATGATACCACCCCAGGGGAAGCACTTATTACTAAAGCAGACCAGCACATACAACAGTGGCAGGCTGAGGTAAGAGGCATTTTGCCAAACCTACCAGCAAATATTAATGTACAACTTGATGTTCAGCGTGCTTCTGAAAAAGGTTCGGATGATAACACCGCAGGCTCAATGTTTTCGGGTTCGACTTTAACGCCGGATACCATCTTGTTTGTTATTGGCGATGATGCTGATTTTTCGGACAACGAATTTCTACTGGGATTTAAAGGCACTGTTTATCACGAACATTTTCATATTGCGCGGGGCTATAATCATGAAACATCAACCGGCTTATCGCTTTTAGATGTTGCCATAGAGGAAGGACTTGCTGTTAAGTTTGAGCAGGTGCACGCTGGAAGTGAACCGTGGTGGGGTAAGTACCAGGGAAGGGATCAAATGTTGGCAACGTTCCAAGAAGTTCGCGCTACTCAAGTAGATAAAACTACGGATTGGAGCCGATGGAAGTTTTATGACCCAGAGTCCGATAGGCATTGGATTTTATACCGGCTGGGCACGTTTATTGCCGATGAGGTGTTACGTATAAATACAGAACTGGACATTACTGATTTAGTAAATATGTCAAACCAGCAGATACTAGAAAAAACTGGCTTAGAGCAGGTAGACGCCACTTAAAAATTTGCGTATATTAAGCGTAAGGATTATTATTTATGTTTATAAAAAGTGCGGCATTGTCGATTTTTAAATCAATGGATACTACCCATAAACCAAAACTATCTCCACTATGAATAAATCTAAACTCAAAAATTCACAAACTGGACACGGAATAATTGGCATCTTCGTAGTAATTTTAGTGCTTTTATCAATAGCCGCCATTGGCTGGTTTGTTTTCCAGGCAAATAGCACATCACAAGAGAGCTTTAAAGATACAAGCAGAAACGGCGATTGTAACAAGACTGAAGATTTTGAACTCTGTGTGTATTTTGAGAGTGAGAATATTGTACGGACCAAGGAGGGGCTGAAGTTAAGCATAGAGGCCAAGAATATCAGTGGGGAAACCATCGAAAAACAATTTGGTTGTACCTTCCCTGGCTCTGATGGTCTTCCAGCTCCTAGGATAGTTTTGAATACTCAAGAAATCCTCATTGGCGATTCGGCCATGTGCCTGGACGCGCTTTCGGGAGTAAGTATTGAAAAGGATGGGGTTAGGAAAACTTCAGTTCAAGTTCCAGCTACAGGCATGGACGTAGGTGAGAATACTGTACAGGTAAAATGGGAGCTAGGTCAGAGCAATGAACTAAGTTTCTACCTAAGCGAAGGCTTTACTGATTCGGAATACGCCAAGTGCTACGGAGTACAAGAAACACTACCACAGTGTGAAAGGATAATTGTATATTTATCGTCAGAGATTCCAGTAGGAGACGTTGATCTAGTAGCAGGCGAAATTTTGGGAAAGTACAATTTAGCACCAATAAAGCACGGCGGCAATGATCGCATGTTTCGTATTATTCCGGTTTACGTTCCACTCAACAAAACAACCCACTATGCGGATATCATAGAAAAAGAGGGGTTGGTTTCGGCCGCAACTCCAAGAGAACATTTTGAATAGTAGAATCTTTGTTGTAACGAACACTTCATGGACGAAAGCGGGAAATTTGCGTATACTAAACGTGAGGATTTTAGTTAAATTACATAGTTTGATGATTGCACGGACTTTTATAAAAACGTCATTCTGTATTC
This sequence comes from Saccharimonadales bacterium (SeqCode), assembly GCA_041750695.1. Taxonomy (GTDB): domain Bacteria; phylum Patescibacteriota; class Saccharimonadia; order Saccharimonadales; family JAGQNJ01; genus JBGSYV01. The sequence continues at coordinate 6,917 of JBGSYV010000059.1, forward strand.
TGTAATCTAAACTCTATCTTATAAACTTATGCAAATTCCAAAAAACTATTTTCACGATCGCTGGGCACTCTTATTACTAACTGTTAATGGGTTTGTTGCGGCGCTTACTAGCATTTTAATTCTGCTTAGGCTTGATGGCAGCCGGGCGGATAGCTACATTATTACTTACCGCGAGAATCTTGGGCTAAACGCGTTTCGTTCTGGCACCAGTCTTACGTTTTGGGCATTTGTAGTTTTTGTGGTGATTCTGTTTGCTATTAGTGTGCTGCTAAGCATGCGGATTTACGAACACAACCGCAAATATTCGGTGGTTATTTTGGCGCTTGGGTTGTTATTGTTGCTACTTTCGCTGATTGTCAGTAACGCGTTACTTGTACTTAGATAGTCATGAAAAATATTGAAATCCCACTCCAGTCAGAAAAAACACGCCGCTATCGTTTTTTTGAAATCCTGCCGGGTGTTTTAAGTTGGAGCATATTGGCGACACCGTTTTGGTTAAGTACAGTTAGCCCAACAGCTATGGCGCTACTTATCATGGCTTTTTTCTTAATGTGGTTTACTCGAGCAGTTGGTCTAAATGTGCGTGTTTTGCAGGGCTGGAGAACGATGAAACAACATCAGTCTTACAACTGGTATCGCATGCTAGAGGATCTTTCATCGCTTACTAAAAATGATGATCCAGATATACCAAAGTGGCATAATCAGCACATCGACCGCCTTAAAAAGCATCCGCCACTCATTAAACCCGATGAAATCATCCACGCGGTATTTGTCGCTACCTATAATGAGAGCCGCGATACACTTGAGCCAACCATTAAAGCGGTAGTTGATTCAAATTACGATACTAATCAAATTATGCTTATTTTGGCTTACGAAGAACGCGGTGGCCCAGAGGTTGAAGCACAAGCCAAGCAGTTAATTGAGGAATACGGATCAAAATGTATGTTTGCTCGAGCAATCAAGCACCCTAATGGTTTGCCGGATGAGGTGATCGGCAAGGGTGGTAATATCACGTACGCAGCCCGTGAATTTTACAAATACCTAAAAGAACAAAAGATTGATCCAAGACGGGTAATGGTCACTACGCTGGACTCGGATAATCACCCAGATAAGAATTATTTGGCAGCACTTAGCTATACCATGGTAGTTTCACCAGATCCGATTCATGTTTCATATCAGCCCATCCCGATGTACACCAACAATATTTGGGATGCCCCGGCACCAATGCGGGTGATCGCCACCGGTAACTCGTTTTGGATGGTTATTCAGTCGTTACGGCCCCACATGCTTAGAAATTTTTCGGCCCATGCTCAGAGCATGCAGGCTTTGATTGAAACAGATTTTTGGAGTGTGCGGACTATTGTTGAAGATGGCCATCAGTTTTGGCGATCGTATTTTAAGTTCGATGGTAAATATGAAGTATATCCGATCTACGTGCCCATCTATCAAGATGCCGTACTTTCCCATAGCTATGGTAAAACCCTTAAGGCTCAGTTTGTGCAGCTCCGGCGATGGGCGTGGGGTGCATCTGACATTGCCTATGTTGCCGAAAAAGCCTTCTTTACCCCTAATAAAATCTCAAAATTAGATCGGACATTTAAATTTATGCGACTACTTGAGGGGCATATCTCGTGGGCCACTGCACCACTGATTTTAGCCTTCGCAGCGTTTATTCCACTACTGTTAAACCCAGATAATTTCACCGCGAATCAGCTCCCGATCATTGCCAGTCGGATTCAAACCATTGCACTCATGGGGATTTTTATAACTCTGTTTTTGAGCCTAAAGGCCTTGCCACCAAAACCAGAACGCTATAAACGAAGGCGAACATTCTGGATGATTATCCAGTGGGTGTTGTTGCCGCTTACCACAATTTTATACAGTGCTACCGCTGCGTTG
>JBGSYV010000060.1:0-3326 GCA_041750695.1 Saccharimonadales bacterium (SeqCode)
GCGATTTTGGAATCGCGGCAAGCATAGCTGCTTCATCCAACGTTAAATCACTGGCTGGTTTCTCAAAATACGTCCTTGATGCTGCTTCTACACCATATTCAATCCCGCCATAGGGGGCGGTGTTGAGATACCCAGTGAGAATTTCATCTTTGGTGTAACTACGTTCGAGCTCAACTGCTAAAATAAGCTCTTTTACTTTTCTTGTGTACGTTCTTTCTTGGGTCCAATTTTGGGTTAACTTTACAAGTTGCTGGGTAATCGTTGAGCCACCCTGCTCGGTTGTTCCGCCGCGGACATTTGTATAGGCTGCACGCGAGATTCCTCGGACATCAAATCCGTTATGGTTGAAGAATTCTCTGTCTTCAACAGCTATGGTGGCGTTTTTAACGTAATCGGAAATTTTATCACTCTCAATAGGGGTACGTTTGATGGCATCGTAGTCTTCCCAAAGCAGTGTTTCACCAGTTCGATCAAAATACCGAACACTTCCGCCAATATTATCACCAGATATATCACGGAGGTTGGGCAAGTCTTTTCTGAAATAAGCAAATAGACCAACGAGGAATAAGAACCCGACAATAAATCCGATTCCCATAACCTTGAGTGCCATTACTGCGCCGTCGCGGCTAAACCAGTACTTATATAGTCGTTTTGGATGTAGCCGGTAAAAAAACCGTTTGACTCGTGATTTTGGTAATCCGGTCATTCTTTCTGCTTTACGCAGAGCCTTGCCGTTTTTACGATTTTTGAATCTATCGGATAGTTTGCGGTTAATTTTTATCGTGTTCCCGCTGCGGGTAGTAAACTTATTTTTCAGCGAACGTTTAGATTTCTTTGAGCTCATATTCCCCCGGTATTCTTTTAGCTTTTGTATTATATCAAATAACCACATGCGTAAATAATTATTTGTGACGATTTATGAGATTCTATATACTTACCCATGAACTAAAGGATATATAAAATGAAATTATCAGAAGAATTAGTATCGCGCGGGCAAGTAAAAGACAAAACATTTGCCGATATATCATGGCTCGATACACCTAGGACTTTTTATCTGGGTGCTGATTGTTCATCTGATAGTTTAACCATTGGTAACCTCGCAACTTATATGTTAGCCAGGCGACTTCGAAAACACGGCTGGAAGGCAGTACTGCTGGTTGGCGGTGCAACCAGCCTGATCGGCGATCCGGGCGGGAAAGAGTCCGAACGGGAGTTACAATCCAGGGAGCAAGTACAAAAAAATGTTGCTGGCATTAAAGCCCAGGTTCAACAATTGTTTTCAGACATGGATTTCACGCTAGTCGATAATTATGATTGGTTTAGCGATGTTAAGTATTTGGAATTTTTACGAGACGTTGGCAAACACTATAGTATGACTGAGCTACTCCAGCGAGATTTTATTGCCTCGCGGATCGGCGAAGGTGGTTCCGGTATAAGCTACGCTGAGTTTAGTTATAGTTTAATCCAGGGGTATGATTTTTGGCATTTATACAAAAAACATGGCGTTGAGCTCCAAATTGGTGGCTCCGATCAGTGGGGAAACATGCTTTCAGGCGTTCCATTGATCAGAAAAAAGGAATCAAAAGAAGTCCACGCCCTAAGCGCACCGCTGGTTATCAATAAAGCAACCGGTAAGAAGTTCGGAAAGAGTGAAGATGGCGCAGTCTGGCTTGATCCAAACAAAACGAGCATCTATCAATTTTACCAATTCTGGTTAAACGTAGATGATGAAGGTGTTGAAGATTACCTAAAAATATATACTAATCTGACAGTCGATGAAATTGATTCGGTTGTTCAGGAGTTTCAAGCCGATAAATCTAGCCGCAAGGCTCAGAAAACACTCGCTTATGAGGTTACAAAAATCGTCCACGGAAAATCCGAAACAGATTCAGTAGTCAAGGCCACTCAGGTGCTCTTTGGAGGTTCGGACTATGAAACCCTCGAAGAATCAGATATAAGTAAGCTAAAAGCGGAGCTCCCGACTGTGAATATATCTAGCTCTAGTTCACTGGTTGACGGCATTGTAGAGCTAGGATTGGCTGGATCCAAAAGCGAAGCGCGCCGGTTTTTTGAACAAGGATCAATTTATGTTAATGGCGTAGCCGCTACGCTGGAATTTGAAGTGAAAAATGCCGATCTATTAGCAAATAAGTATCTCATAATCCGGCGCGGCAAAAATAATAACGCAATATTAATAGTAAACAACTAATTACTGCTATACTGGCTTGGTCTATGAATAAAAAACAATCCAATAAAAAGAAAAAAGCCGATCAGTACAATGATCCGAAACATAATTATTTAAAATACTGGCAAGGGCGTGATTACGAGCATGCTGCTGAAGAAATCGCCATTAACCGCATATTAAAGGGTCGATCATTTAAAAACGCTATTGATATTGGCGGCGGATACGGGCGGCTCAGTGTTCTGCTAAAAAAATATTCCGATAAGGTGACTCTTGCTGAGCCATCACAACAACAGCTAGATATTGCCAAAGATTTTCTTGCTCATCATTCCGGTGTTAGCGCAATGTTAATGCAGGCTGATGATCTTCAATTTGCCGATGCGTCAATTGATCTTGGAATCATGATCCGTGTGATGCACCACTTGCCTGATCCATCTACAGAATTTAGTGAAATCTCACGCGTTTTAAGCGATGACGGTGTTTTTATATTAGAAGTTGCGAATTACGCACACGCCCGGAACCAAATACGGTATTTACTCCGTGGTAAACGGCTCCCGCTGGACCCCGTTGACATTCGTAGCGAGAAAAATAAGAAAAATAAAGACGAGATTGCCTTTGTAAACCACAACCCCAAAACAGTTATCAAGCAGTTAGCTCACGCCGGGCTACGAGTTGAACGGGTGTTTTCTGTCTCAAACCTACGCTCAACGTTGCTTAAGAAGCTCCTGCCAAAAAAAGTTATGTTAGCCATTGAAAAACCCCTGCAGCCGTTGCTTGGGAAGCTATACTTTGGGCCAAGTACATTTTTAGTTGTTCGTAAAGTCCCTAAATAGTCGAACCAACCACGTATACTAAAATGGTATATGAAACAAAGTAAGCAACTGTCGGATCTAAAAGGCGTTGGGCCGCAGAGTATTACCTACCTGCGGCAACTTGGTATTACATCGGTTGAAGAGTTGCTACAGTATTATCCTAGAAAATACGAAGATTATTCGAATCTGCAAACGGTTGCGACCATAAAACCCGGTCCAGTTTCACTAAGGGGAACATTTAAACAGGTGTCTGGTCGGTATATCAGGCGAAACATGCACATTACTGAAGCCATTTTCAGTGACGAAACGGGGAGTGTCCGGGTGACGTGGTT
>JBGSYV010000061.1:0-10904 GCA_041750695.1 Saccharimonadales bacterium (SeqCode)
TACTTCGATACTTTTCATTTTTGACATGCATAATGAGTACTATCGGATTAATATAGCGAACTATTCAGAGAGCTTTACATCAAAATTCTTGGCTGGGAGAGTATTGCCATCACCAAATATTACGCGGGTTTCGGGTTGAACTAGTCGCAAGGTGATAGATTTTGCATTTTTGTTAATGAGGTATGGCAGGCTTGTTTTTACTGTTTTGCCAGCTTCGATGCGCTCGGTATCAATATCAAATACAGAGATATTTGCTGTTGCTAGCTTTTCTTTGTAGGTAAACGCAGAATTTCTAACTGGTTCATCATCGGTGTCTGTTACCAACAAAAGTCGAGAGCTTGTTAAATTACTACGAAACTGACTGGCCTGATCAAAAGTTAACTCAAATTTAACCAAGACGATTTCTTGGTTATCCTCCGCAATGAATAGCCGTTCATTTTCAGTAATACCAGGCATATCAAAATTTCTGGTTAGTTCCGTGACCTTCACTATGTGGCCGATATCATCCTTAGTTGTGGCGTTTGGTGTAATTACTGCTGCCTCGGGTTGTTCGGCGGATTCTTCAGCCCCGAGTCCCTCGATGTCGTTCAGCGCGGGGTCTAGGTCTATTGAGCGTTCATCTGCTGAATTATCGTTCAGCCGACTGCTGACTAAAAGTATCCCGGCGCCTAATAGGCCAAGCGCCAAAACTGCGGCCACGATGATGAGGATAACTTTTTTGTTACCTGCTTTTTTAGGCGGTGCTTGCATTGGTGTTGGTTGATTCATAACTGACTGTGTTTGATCTTGGCTTGGTGCTGGGGCTTGACCCATGACTACTGGGTTTTGTGATTGTTGTGGCGCAACAACGGTCGGTTCGGCGGGTGGCTGTATTGGGCCTGTTTGGGGTGGTTGCGAAGTTGGGTCTGTTGGTGTTGGTGGTGTGTTGTTTTGATTTGGTACTTGATTGTTTTGTGGATTCATACCGGTTCCTTTATTCTTTTTTTACTGTTATGTTCTCTGTGAGTATAGCTTATGCTTTGAAATATTCCAAAATTCAATCCGAGATGAATCGCATCGGTTTGACAGGTTGTTAATAATTGGCTACCATAAGCGTAATATACAACAATAAAAAAGGTACAAACATGCCACAAAAAAGACAATCCAAACAAACAAATGCTAAAAAAGGTAGTAAAAAAGCGGGATTCTTCCAGAAGTTAATCCCTAGAACCAAAAAGTCTCAATTACTGACCTTCATTGTTTTATTCGCACTCATTGGTGGTGGCTACTATGCTTACTCTACCTATGCTCGCACCAATCTACGAACAGTACAGTCAAATAGTGATGGATTTTCAGTTGCGGCCTGCAAGGTCCAAGTTGGTACGGCGCGCTGGAATGTGCGGTTCTTGGCTCGTAACCCGGCTGGGGATGAGTACGTTATCAATACTGGTAGCTGGTCAAACAATAATTGGAGTGGCCCAACTTCACGGACAATCGATTGGTACGGGCAAAAAGGTAACCGGATCACTGTTATGGACGCATCTGGCAGTAGCAATGAACGCCTGCAAGTACGTTGGGGAACTATTCAACGACGGGCTAATGGCACTGCATTCTTTCGTGCAGCTTCCCCGGACTGGAAATGGCAATCTAATGCCCTGCCGGCCGTTGCTCAGCTTCCAACGTGCTAAAATATACACCTAACCTCAGCGGAAGAGAAATATCAAAAGTTGAATAACAAGCTCAAAATTGCCATTGTTTTATACATCAGCTTTATGTGGTCTTGGCTGTTTTTTGTGAAGGTACCCCGGCTGGTTGATAATGCCGTGCTCGGATATTTTTTGGCGGCAGTTTCTTTTGCAATAATCGTATTCGTTAGTTCGTATATTTTCATTAGGCTCATCGGTTATTTGAAGCGACAGTATGATCATCTAGCCAACCCTGGTTTAGCGTTTTTATTAAAAATCTTTGTACTTTGGGCCGTTTGCGAATGGTTTGTCGCGTGGATCGTGACGTTTATTTGGTTTGGGCAGAACGCACAAGTTGATACAGCCGCGCCTTTCGCATCACTAACGCCACTCGTTATGTACACACCATTTGCGTTTGCTTCTAGGTTGTTTGGGTATTTTGGTTTGTCTGCGCTAACTATAACTATATTTGCATCATTACTTCTACCGAAATTACGCAAGTTTGCTCCCCTGCTGGTGGTAGTTTTGGTTGGTTCAAGCCTGCTTATGTGGGCGATGTACAGAACACCAAACGGCCAAGAAATAACAGTAACTGCGGCAAGCGAAACACTCGGTGACAGACCAGAAATATCCAGTGACGCAGATTTGATTGTGCTGCCTGAATACGGTCTGGACCAGTCTTCGTCACTCGATTTCCGCCAACGAATTGATTCTAATAATCCTGATACTCACTTTGTTGGATCTCAGCAGGTACAAACACCAGAAGGTACACAAAACGTGCTTATTTATGGAAATTCAGTTAGTGGGTTCATTGATCGGCAACCAAAAACGCGTTTAGTGCCCGCTGGGGAGTATTTGCCCTATGTTGTAGATGTCCCACTAAAAATAACTAATAGTAGCGAAATTTTAACAGAATTTGAATATAGCCGGGCAACCATTAAGGGTGACTCCCCCATTCATCCACTTCACATAAATGATGATTTTATAGTGGGTGCTGCTATTTGCTCCAGTGTAATTGCGCCGGAAGATTACCGTCGTCTAGTCAATGAAGGCGCTACCATACTAACCAATTCCGCATCGCTGGAAATATTTAATGGATCAGCCGTTTTTGGCCTTACCCATGTGGCGCTATCGCGGTTTATGGCTATCGCAAATGCTCGCCCACTCGTGCAATCGGCGTTTGATGGCCCGGCATTTATAATGAACCACAATGGCCACACTGTGGCAAAAGCTGACCCGGTTAGCACGGCTACGGCAAATATTGAAACCAGTACGAAAAAGACCCCCTATTCAGCTCTTGGTGAATGGGTGGTAATTATCGGCATTTCGTATGCACTATTTTTGGCTATAGGCGTCATATATCATCGCCGCTTGAAGCGATAGTAGATTTACAGAACAGCATAATTATGCTAGTGTTTAATTAATACTATATAAAACAGGGTTTTTAATAAAAATGAAAGCAAAAAAGAGCACTAATAATCGATCGAAATATTCAAAATCTCAAAAATCTAGTTTATCTCGTTTTGTACCCCGAACAAATAAATCTAAATTACTACTCTTTGTAATTGTTTTTGGCTTGATCGGTGGAATCTATTTTGTGTATCAAAGTTTTGCTAATACTGATGGTTCAAGAGACCGAATTGTCTACAATTATGCTGTTGATGGGAAGCCTTTTAATCTCTTTTCTGCAAGAACTTCTGACGGGGCCACTAACGCTAAGTCATCTGAAGGGGTAATCCAGCTGACAAACAACACAAGTAGAGATATTTCCTACATTGACGTTAAAACAGCAGGCAGGAATAACAGCCAGGTGTTTTTTGCAAAAACTAGGTATAGCTCCGCCAATCAATCTAGTAAAGCTGAAATTTGGGGTATGAATATTTTGGGCGGTGGGCAGCGCAAATTACTTGATAGTGAGTTTGGAACGCGCGGAAGATTAAACCATAAGCTACTAGCTGAGTCAGCAAACTCGTATCAAAATCCCCAGCACAATGGATTTGCTGTTGACCCGGGTGCAAGCCGATTGTATATCCCGCTCTGGGCTAATGCAGACGGGGGTCCTGCAATAGTTAGTATCAGTGCTACCGATGCAGCTGCTAATGAAAGGTCTGGCCCGACCGTTGTTTCGTCACGCGGAAGCAATTCTGGGTTTAATACGATTCGGGATATACAAATAACCGCAGATGGTCAGTGGGCTGCATACCTGCGCAGTAACGGGGGTAATCCGCTTGAATGGAATCAGAATCCATCAGATCCACGCTGGAGAGTTACCACCCAGCTTTGCTATGTTCCGTTACCTAGCGGTGCTCCAACTTGTACACGCGTTGGTAGTTCAAAACAGTCAGTTCAGCAATTTAAACTAGCCCCAAGTACTAATCGAGCATTTCTAGAAATCGTAAATGTTGATGCATACGCACAGAACCCCGGACATGGACGCGCAGTTGTTAGCCGAAATCTCTTTGGTACCCCAGTTTCCGCAACGCATACCTGGCTTTCTCAATTACGAGGTACAGTTTCCTTTAAGCCAAATGGTACAGCCATAAATTTGAGCGACAAGATAGGCACAACTATCAATAACACTAACCGTGCACTTTCAGATAGTGTTAACTTCCGAGAGGTATGCGAACAGTATAACGAGCGTTGCAATTCTGCAACCCTTGAAGATTCACTGTTTATTGACAATGATCGGGTTGCTCGAATAGTGCGCGAGATCTACCCAGACCAAAAACGGGGTTATTTCATATACATCGTGAATACTCGCACCAATCAAGTTGAAAGCCGCATGGAGACTGGTTTAGCCCCAAATGAGTCGACAAACTGGTTCAAAATGTATTAAAGCTAGCAGTCTTCGTTTCGGCAACTAACAAATTTCACAATTTAATTTCTAAGTAATGTCTCACGAAGAGCCTGAAATACTTGGTGCAATATTCCAAGATCTCAAGAAAAAGAAAAAACTAAACTAAAAACCAACAATATCTGTAGCAGTAAGGCCTAGGGCTTTGGCTAACTTCTTGAGAGTCTCAAATGTTGGCTTTCTTTCGCTGCGTTCAATCTTGGCATAAGAGTTTGTGTGCATGCCAGCTTTCTTGGCTAAAGCGGCTTGTGTTAGTCCCTTTTCAATCCGGGCTTGTTTCAGTCTCTTTGCTACTTGTTCAGCTGCTTTATCTGTCATAAGAAAATTATAACTTATTTTTTTTCTTGAGTGTTATTGTGCCGACTCTTTGACGTGCATTAAAGTATTTACCCATAATCTTTTGATTGTTGTTCCGGAAGACAAGATTCACAGTTCCGTCGTGTGTGTGCATGTCTGAAGCTGCAATGACATTGAATGGAGTATTGGTGTAGCTATAAGAAAGCCGTGATGATTTACCGTCAATATCAAATATACTAGCCATGTAAGAATACGAGTCTGATGAGTCGGTGCCGGTTTCAAGATAAACTACCAGTTTCGTCCAGCTTTGAACTATATCTATTGTTATTGATACCTCTGTCCTTTTATATGACGATATCAATTTCCCTTCGTAGCTTCCATTCAGATTAGCAGTCAAAGGGAGCCCAATAAACTTTAAAAAGCTCCACTTCCAAGCAACTCTATTGTAGAAAGCGAAAGTAATTGCGTACAAAGTTCCAAACGAAAGGCTTGTGCTAACCCAAGGCTCTAAACTTGAGAGAAACGTAGCCTTCTTAAGCATTTCGTATGTAACTGGTGCTAGGAGAGCGCAGATAACTCCAATAATTACGTAACATCTTAAGCGGTCATTATTTACCGCATACGAATGCATACCTTGCATAACTTACTCTGTAACCTCATCTGCAAGCTGAAAAATCATCTGCTTGGCTTCATCGGCCTGGAAGTTACCCGGATCAGTTCTAAATAACTCATGAATTGAATCGGCAGCCATAAAAGTAGAAAAATCAGCCGACATGAGCCATTTTAATAGTTCCATGAGTCGGCCGTGATGATCATCAACGAACAAGGAGTCCGGTGCATTGTAAGTCATGCACTCCACTAGGTAGCCGGGCGCCTTTTTTGCGTCAACACGTCCGGATTGTACGGCACGGCGCTTTAGTTGCTTGAGTTGTCGAACGGCGGGCTTAAAGTTATTGCGTGTTTGTGCATTTTTACTCTCACCGTTCATCTTGTGGATCTTTGGGAAGTTAACAATTGGATGACCTTTTGGCGGGTGTAACTTTGTCCCTTCAACAAAACGACCTTTTGTGATGCTATCATACTTGGTGTAGAGTCGATGCTGAACAGCAGGAACGACATCAGCGTCAACATAGCTGTCTTTTTTGTTCACACGTATGGCTTTATTGCGTGGCTCAACTCGATCGGTACCAAAGTAGGCATTAAGGGCGTTAATAATGTCATGTCGCAACTCTTTTGGCCCATATGAAGCTGTATGATGATCGTTATCGTATGCTTGCTTCTCGCTTGCAGTAAGATGGGTCTTATCTGCTACCCAAGATGACTTGAGCATTACCACGACATCAACATCAGAATCGCCTCGAATGTTAGTGGCGTTTGCGTATGAGCCTTGTAGGAATATTTCAATATTATGTTTCTTGAGCTCATCACTGGCTTCAATAGCTAGCTGAACAGCAGCGTATGTCCGAGCCATCGCGTCTTTGGTGCCGACTGCCGACCAGTTCTGAATATCTTGTATCGCTACCGCCATATGTTTTCCCTCGAAACGTCTTTTTATTTATTGAGCGTCTCTCTGGATTATAACACAAGTTAGCACAAGCGACACTAAATATGCTATATAAGCATAAGTGTAACCACCACATATAGTACTTTCTAAGAACTCCTAGAGAAGTTGCTTATGCTATAAAAAGTACTTGCATATAATGCAACACTCGTGTATAAAGTGTGCTCATAAGGAGTTGGTATGTTGAATCGCGCAAAACTTAAACTGTTAGTCGCATACGTGTCTATCGGTTTGCCTTTCATCCTAACCCAACCAGTCTTTGCAGCAGGTGGTGATGTGGGACAAGTTGAAAGCTTCATACGGAGTATTATCCAAGTTGTCGCAGGACTTGCCGGTCTCATCGCGACCGGTTTTTTCGTTATAGGTGGGTTTAGCTACATCACTAGCTCAGGTAATCCAGAACACCTTGACCGAGCTAAACGAACCCTGATGTATTCAGCGATAGGACTAGCCATTACCATTGGTGCCTTTGTGCTCAGTAATATTGTGGCGGATCTCGCCCACAAGGCGTTCGGAGGTTAACCCCGAATGCTCGGACGCTTAGCCACCAACTTAAACCTGGTGGCTGACGCGTCTGCCGCCAGCCAGTCTATTAAGGGCTACCTGGCTCCACTGTTAGTAACGCTTGGTGGTCTAGCGGTTGTTGTCTGTACCTTCTTCTTGGTCGTGGGCGGCATCCACTATATGACTAGTGCCGGTAGGCCAGATAAACTTGAACATGCTAAAAAAGTACTACGCAACGCCATTATTGGCTTAGTAATAGTTCTTGCTGCTAGTACACTCACAGCGATACTATTCAACGCCTACCAAAGTTCTGGTGGTGCTGGATCGCAAGCTCTGCCAGCTCTAGCACAAATCGAACCAGCCGATACCTCGCCAGGCCTCGTCGATGTTCTGATTAAAGCTATTACTGGACTGTTCCAATACATTATTGAATCAGCCGCTAAACCGTTTATTGCAGCTCTCGATTTCTTCACCAAAGCTACGCCACTGATGGCAGTTAACTCCAGCGTCTTTAATTTGTGGCTGGCCATAGTTGGTATAGCTGACGCACTGTTTGTTTTGGTAGTGGCACTGCTTGGTTTCCACATTATGAGCTTTGCCGCCCTCGGACTAGATGAGATTGAGTTTAAGCACCTACTACCACAATTAGCTGCTACGTTCTTGTTGATCAACACCTCGATTTTCTGGGTCGATATGGTAATCAGTTTATCTAATGCTCTGATTACTGCTATCAATGCAGCATTTCCTGCGCAATCAGTTTGGAAAGCCTTATCCGAAGTCACCTCACTTTCAAACGAAATGGGACTTGTCTCGCTGTTGATTATGGTGGCGTTCATGGTACTAGCCGTTATCCTGATGGTCTACTACGTAACTCGATTGGTAACACTGTACATCGGCGCAGTCCTTTCACCACTGATTATTCTGATCTGGTTACTGCCAGGCTTTAAAGACTTCGCTGTAACCGCTATTAAAACCTACGTCGTAACTATCTTCGTTCTGTTTGTACACGTCATCATTCTGCTTCTGGCGGCTTCTATCTTTGGCGGCATGGTTGTTGGTAGCCCGGATAAGTCGCTGAACCCACTAATGGCGACAGTTGTAGGTTGTGCCACCTTGATTGCCTTACTTAAGACCCAAGGACTGATGAATCAACTAAGCTACGTAAGTATGGGGCCGAAAGCAATGCGCAAGCTTGGCAGTCAATTCATGACCAGCGTCAGCTACATGACCACCAAGATGAAAACAGCAAGGGCGACGGCAAGCAAATGAAATCAACAACCGTACCAGCTCAAGTAACCACCGTAGAAGATAAGATTGCCGGAAACCTAAACCTGGCTCAACTTCTTTTATTGGCGGCATCCGTATTCACGGGGTTTGCGCTCTACATCATGGTGCCACCAACTTTGAAGTTTTCGATCATAAAGGTAATTCTTTGTTTGGTTGTAATGCTGGTGTTTGCATCATTAGCCATCCGGGTTCGGGGTAGAATCCTTGCTCTCTGGATCGGTACTATGCTTCGCTACAACCTGCGGCCACGCTACTACGTTTTCAATAAGAACGAATCTTATTTGCGAGACGTTGAGGCTACGAAGGCGGACAAGCAAGAAAGAGCTAAAGTAGCCAAAACAGGAGAAACCGTTAAACAGCCACTAATGGAGATACCAATGCAAAAGCTTATCCAGCTCGAAACAGCCATTGCTGACCCAACAGCTCAACTCGCATTTGAAACTAACAAGAAAGGAGGCCTTCATGTTCGCATTACAGAAATCAAATAAGAAAGTAAGCAGTCGTGTACAGATTGCTATTAAAGGCGCTCGTGATGGTATTCTCCTGCTACCAAACAATCAGTACCGCATGGTGCTTGCTATCTCCTCAATAAACTTTGAGCTAAAGAGCGAAGCCGAACAAGATGCCCTGATCGATACTTACCAGAGTTTCTTAAACTCCCTGGGCTGCAACGTCCAAATTCTGGTTCGAATCCGAGAGATGGACATGGACAAGTACATCAATGAGTTTACCTCTCGCATGCAGCACGAGAAAGAACCAATCTACAAGGAACAGCTTAAAAACTACACGGCTTTTGTTCGCAGCTTGATTAAGACCAATAAGATCTTAGCTCGCCATTTCTACATTGTGATCCCGCAAGACAGTAAGGATGAAGACTTTGATGCCATTAAAGAGCACCTACACCTGAATGCAGACATTATCGCTAAAGGTCTGAGCCGAATGGGTATGCATAGCACCGCTCTTACGAGCCTTGAAGTCTTGGACTTGTTCTACAGCTTCTATAACCCTGGTCAAGCTAAACGTCAACCAATTACCAATCAGACCTTAGAGCTACTACACAGGAGTTACCTATGAAAGTAAAAATGCCAACGATGCCAAAAGCAAAACTACCTAACATCAACAAGTTGGTTAACCCCAAGAGTGCCATTGGTCAGTGGAAGAAAAAGCGCGACGAACGTCCTAAAGAAATGAAGCTGTTACTTGGGGAACAAGATGCCATGGACATGCTATCTTACGCGGGACTGGAAGAACAAGCTGATCACCTTGTGGTTGATGGACGCTATATCCGCGTGCTGTTTGTTTCGGGCTATCCCTTTGTAGCTAGTTCAGGCTGGCTCAATAACTTAATCAACTTCAATCATGATGCTGATGTGTCCTATCACATCGCCAGTGTTGATGCCACGCAAGCGCTTCCCAAGCTTCACCGTAAGATTACCGAACTAGAATCTACCAAGCGTGCCATGATGCGGGTCGGTAAGATCATCGGCCCCGAAATCACTGATCCACTTGAATCGGCTACTGAACTACGCGATAAGATCCAAAGAGGACAAGAAAAACTGTTCCAGGTCTCAATTTACGTGACATTGTCTGGTGATTCACTCGCTGAACTCGATAAGACAACTAAATTGCTGGAAACAGTTTTGTCAGCCCGACTGTTCTACATTAAAACTGCCCGCTACCAACAGCTGGAAGCCCTACAATCAATCTTGCCTCGTTCCCAAGACATTCTGAATCAGAAACGTAACCTGGATAGTTCCTCCGCAGCTTTGACGTTTCCATTCATGAGCTCTGAGCTCGTTCAAGAATCCGGCATTTTATATGGCGTGAACAAGTCAAATAACTCGCTAGTTATTCTTGATCGCTTTGGTCTCAATAACGCTAACAGCATCGTCTTTGCGCAGTCAGGCTCTGGAAAAAGCTACGCTACCAAAGTAGAGATACTACGCCAGCTGATGCAGGGTACAAAAGTTATCGTTATTGATCCCGAGCGTGAGTACAAACGTCTCAGTGAGTCAGTGGATGGCACGTATATAAAACTCTCGGCTAAGTCTAAGGAGAAGATTAACCCGTTCGATTTGTCGGCTACCTATCACACCCGAAAAGATTTATCTGAACACACCCAAGACTTAATTGAAGTTGTTTCACTTATGGCTGAAGGACTAAGTCCACGAGAAAAAGCAGCCGTGGATAAAGCTATTCTGAAAATCTACAAAGCCACCAAGAAGACCGCACCACTGCTCGAAGACCTTTACAAAGAATTACATGCACTCGGACAGATCAAACTATGTGACCGGCTAGAAAAGTACATTAGTGGTTCATTGGCGGATGTCTTTAATGCTCAAACTAACATCAAGCTAGAAAACCGCTTAGTTATTTTCGATATCAAAGACTTGCCGGAAAGCCTGCGCCAGATCATGATGATGATCATTTCTAACTTCGTGGCTAACCAAGTGAAAGCGAAACCAGAAAAACGTCTGCTGGTTATTGATGAAGGTTGGCTACTGCTCGAACACGAAGAATCTGCAAGATTTGTTTCTGGGCTAGTCCGACGTGCTCGTAAGTATTACTTGGGCGTGTCGATCATCTCCCAGCAAGCCAATGACTTTCTGAAAAACGACTATGGTCGCGCCATCGCTTCGCAAAGTAGTTTACGTATTCTGATGCGTCAAGACACCACTACTATTAAGAACGTTGTGTCTGAGTTCCATCTAAGTGAATACGAAGAAAACTTCCTGCT